>JAIOQF010000023.1 GCA_021413535.1 Verrucomicrobiota bacterium | reverse complement strand
CACCCTGAGCAGCGGCGAAATCTCCCGTCTCGTTAAAGAGGCCGATAAAGCCAAGCAGTCGACGATCAAGCTCACTGCGGTCGCCCCCTTGAAATTTGAAATCAATCCCTCAAAAATTGCCGACTACACCGCCTCCAGGGTGATTTTCAAGGACGGCACGGAAATCGAAGGCAAGCTCGAGGACGACACGCTGCGTCTTCAGGCTGACCGGGTGGACCTACGCCGCCTGTTCCCGCTCAACGAAGAAAAGATCGAGCACGCTCTTGCGGCAGTTCAGAACGCCGATGCCTGGCGCGTGCTTCCTGCGGAGTGGAAGGAGAAATTCCTCGAACACAACAAGAAGGAAACCGAGGCGTTTCATAAGCATCACGATAAACAGAACCCCATGGAAAATGCCGACTTCGTGCGTGACGCATTCTCCATGGAGATCAGTCTGCACGAGGGTGGGGGACATGCCACTGAACCTGAGAAGAAGACCGATCACAAAGCCGCTGAGAGTGTTGAACATGCTGCACCTCATGCCGCGGAAGACGCGCATCACGATCACCCAGAAGTCGCCATCGAAAAGAAGGACATCGCCTTCTATTCGAACTTCACGCCGAAATACAACAACTACTACGCCATCTACTTCGCACTCACGGGCCTTCACGGCCTGCACGTCATGGCCGGTGCGCTTGTTCTCACCTACATGCTTTTCTTCGGATCAAGAATTTACAAGGTGAATCCCGAACACCAAGCCAACCGCGTCGAGACCGTCGGTCTCTTCTGGCACTTCGTTGACCTGGTTTGGATCTTCCTCTTCCCGCTGCTCTACCTCATGTAGTTCCATTTTCATCCTTCATTTTTTCCCCCATGGCTCACGATCCACACGACCACGACAATCCCGAATACTTCAAGAAGCAGTCCCTGCTGATCTGGAAGATCGGTGGCGTTCTAATTTTCTTCACCTGCCTGACCGTGTGGCTGCAATATGTGGACTTCGGCAGTCACAATCGCAATGTGGTCATCGGTCTCTTGCTGGCTGCGGTCAAAGCAGCCCTCGTGGCCCTGATCTTCATGCATTTGAAAAATGAGCGCGGACTGATCTACAAGTTTCTCGCTTTCACGATTATTTTCGTCATCGGACTCTTCGCGCTGTCGTATCTTCATTATTGCTTCCCATTGTTTCACAAGGGTCTTTTCTAGCCACCATGTCACTCAAGGGCTTTCACATTCTGTTCATTACTCTCGCCTTCCTCTGCGCTGGCGGGTTCTGGGCGTGGAGCATCTGGGATGCTGAGGCCGCCCGGCAACAGGGTGCGATCGCAACCGGCAATCTAAGCGGCTTCCTCGCCATCGTGCTCCTGGTTTACGGACTGTGGTTCGTCATCAAGAAGAGCAAGACCATCGTTGTTTAAGTCCGTCCAAGCTTAGCCATGAACCTCCTCCATCCTTTCATCGCCTGCGCCACCTGCCTGCCCGATCAGAGCACGGATGTCGCTCGCGCCTCCAACATGGCCATCCTGTTCATGGTCGGCGTCGTCTTCTCGATGTTCGGCGTCATCCTGAAAGTCATCTTCAATTTTGCCCGCAAACAACGCGCGCACCAAGACCTCGTCTCCTGATCCTTCCATGAGCATTCATTACACCCTGGCATATTTTTCCATCAATAAGTTCCTCGGCATCCCGGCTCTGGCCTCCGAGCACGGAGAAATGGTCGATCACATGTTGGAACTGGTGCACTGGTTCATGCTGGTGCTCTTCATCGGCTGGAGCACCTTTCTGGTCGTCGTCTTTACCAAGTTCCGCAAAGAGCGTCAGGCCAAGGCTGATTACCACGGTGTGCGGGGACATGCCACCACTCACATCGAACTCGGTGTGGTCATCGTCGAGATCATCCTGCTGCTTGGCTTCGCCTTTCCGCTCTGGGCTGAACGCGCCGATGACCTGCCCACTGGTGCTGACGTGCTTAAGATGCGCGCCGTTGGCGAGAAGTTCGTTTGGAACTTTCAGTATCCCGGCCTCGACGGGACTTTGGGCGGAATGGACATGAAGTATATCGACGTGGCTTCGCGCAACACCATTGGTCGCGACATGAAAGATCCCAACGGCAAGGATGATTTCGTCAAAGGCGGCACCATGACCATCCCGATCAATCGTCCTGTCATTGTCGAAATCACCAGCAAGGATGTGATTCACAATCTCTGCCTTACTCCCATGCGCATGGCGCAGGATGCGACTCCGGGCGTGAAAGCACATTTTTGGTTCAAGCCCACCAAGACTGGCAAGTGGGATATCATTTGCGGTCAACTTTGCGGCCCCGGCCACAGCGGCATGAAAGCCACGCTGGAAGTATTGGAACAGAAAGATTTTGACGATTTCATGAAGGAGAACGGTGAGGAAGCCCGCAAGGCTGCTGCCGCTCCCGCCAAGTGAAGTTTGTCTGGAGCAGACTGCTCTGCAGTTCGGTTCGGACGGTTGCGCTGCCATGACCTGGACACGCTTTCAACGACTCGCGCTCATCGCGTTCATCGCGGTCGAGTTGCTGATCTTCATGGGCGCGATCGTTCGCGCCACGGGTTCTGGATTGGGTTGTCCTGATTGGCCATTCTGTTATGGCTGCTGGCTCCCGCCCGCGAAAGCGCAGGACATTGATTTCACGAAACTCAATTTGGAAAAATTCCGTGCCAAGGCCGAACGACTGGGTCGCGATCCATCAACGATCACTGTAGAATCGTTGCGCGCGGAATTCGATCCGGTCGCCACTTGGGTGGAATACATCAATCGTCTCTCCACCGTGCCCGTTGGCATCAGCGTGCTGATCTTGTGTATCTGCTCCTTCGGACAAATCAAAGCAGGACGAGCCAGTGTCACCCTGACCGCGCTCAGTGCACTTTTTCTGGTTCTGTTAAACGCCTGGCTTGGGGCAAGAGTTGTCATCAGCGGATTGAAGCCGGGCATCATCACACTGCATATGGCGCTGGCGATCTTGCTACAGTGCGTGCTTGTCTTCGCCGCGTGGCGGGGAACCGATCAGCCGTGGCGCATTGCACTTAATGATCGCGGAGCTGGACGAATTCGCTTAATCGCGTGGGCGATTTTTCTGCTGGTGATTCTTGAGGGCATCATGGGTTCACAAGTTCGGGAACTAACGGATCAACTCGCTCGACTGCACGCGCATCAGGCGCGTTCTGTCTGGACTTTTGAACTCGAACACAGCCTGGTTTACTTGGTGCATCGCAGTTTCTCCTGGGTCATTTTCGGGGCGAGCATTTGGTTTGCCGCCGTAATCCGGAAAGCTGCTGGGCGACTGAGCTGGCTGGAGGTCGTCATCGTCGCGCTGGTTTTCCTTCAGATGTTACTGGGCGTGGTGCTCTCCCAGATCGGCATCGTGCGCGTCGCGCAAATCCTGCACATCGGCGCATCATCATTGCTGGTCAGCGCGATCTTCCTCTGGCTGCTTGCGGCCCAACGTGAGGTTTCTGCGAGCACGTCTGGCGCAACGCCCGCGTTCAGCTAGAATCCCGCCATGTCCGAGACCGTCAACCCCGACCCCGCCGCGCGCCCTGTCGCGCGAGGACTCGGTGTATCGCGCGCAGATTTTCTTTCGCTCACGAAATTCCGTCTCAGCGCGTTGGTCATCATCACCACGTTCTTCGGTTTCTGGCTAAACAGCAGAGGTGGCATCAATCTCTCCCTGCTGTTGCACACGCTGATCGGGTCCACCCTGGCTGCATTCGGTGCCGCCATATTTAATCAACTCATGGAGATCGAGCCCGATTCGCGCATGAAGCGCACATCAGATCGTCCACTGCCCGCACTTCGCGTAGAGCCGGGCATGGCCTTTGCCATGGGCTGGTTGCTCAGTGCTTTTGCCCTGATTCACCTCGCGCGCATGGTCAATGTCGAAGCCGCAGCCGTCACTGCCCTGACGCTCGCGGTCTACCTCTTTATTTACACCCCGCTCAAACAACGGTCAGCTTGGAATACGATCATCGGTGCCGTATCAGGTGCGCTCCCGCCACTCATCGGCTGGGCCGGTGCCATCGGGCAACCGCACGATGATCATTCCTATTTTCGCGTCTCCATCTTCCTCGAGTCCGGTGCCGTGTATCTCTTCCTGCTGCTCTTTCTCTGGCAGCTCCCGCATTTTCTCGCGATCAACTGGATGTATCGCGATGAATACCGCAAGGGTGGGTTCATCATGTGGGCCAATGAAGATCACGAAGGCACGCTGACTGCTCGTCTGGCGATGTTGTTTTCCGTGATGGCCGCACTGCTCATGTTTCTGCCCGTGATGACACGACAAACCGGGGCCTGGTTTCTGCTGCCGGCCCTCCTGGTCAATGGCATCCTCATCTTGCTTTCGTTGCGCTTTTATCGGGCGCGTGATCGTATCTCTGCAAGAAAACTCTTTCTTTTCACGCTGCTCTATCTTCCGTTGCTGCTGGTGATCACCGCCCTGTTCTGGCGGCGCGGAATCTGACTGATAATCGTATGAACGACCAACCATCCCGCCCACCCATCAATCCGATCACGATCTGGATTCCCATCGTTATGATCGCCCTCGGCCTGGTCGTCTTTTGGAACTATCTTTTCAAATTAAAGCGCGATCAAATGTCGGACCGGCTTCCGATTGAAAAGCGACTGGAGAAAAATCTCGTGCTGACCGAGCGCAGTGGTCGCACGGTCGAGCTCAAGCAACTCAAGGGCAAAGTCTTCGTGGCCAGCTGGGTGTTCACCCGCTGCCCGCGCGGCTGTCCGGGAGTCGTGGGAGAGATGATCCGACTCTACAAAGATTTTTCCGCTGACCCCAACATGCAATTTGTCTCCTTCAGCGTGGATCCTGATGACACGCCGGAGCTATTGAATAAGTTCACTGAGAAGTTTGGCATCAAAGGGGACAATTGGTGGTTTCTCAATGGCAAAAAAGATGATCTCCGCGTCTACATGACCCGCTATTTCGGATTTAATGAAGTGCGCGATGTCCCGGAGAATGAGCGGTTTTCACCCGACGACAAATTTGTCCACGACATGCGCGTGGCACTGGTGGATCACCTGGGTCAGGTGCGCGGCTTCTATGACATCGGCTCGCCCGACAAAGAGACTCGCGAATTTTACCAGGAGAAGATTCGCAAAGATATGCGCACTCTGCTTGGCCAGGTGAACGCACCGGGGCGATCACCCTATGGATTCTACGCCTTCATCGGCCTGATCGGCGGCAGCATTATCTTTCTCATCGGGATGCGCATTCGCGAAGGTCGTGCCCGCGCCAACTCCTGATGCCCAGTCGATCCTATGTTTGAACTCTACGAACTCCCCGCCCTCAACGCCACGTTGAACAGCGCCGCGACCGTCCTGCTGGTCAGCGGCTGGATTTGCATCAAGCGAGGCAAGCAAGCCGCCCATATCGCGTTCATGATCCTGGCCCTAATCGTGTCCGCCGCGTTTCTGACGAGTTACGTCATTTATCATCTGAAGGTCGGCAGTTTTCCGTTTCAAGGGAAGGGCTGGAGCCGGAAAGTTTATTTCCCGTTGCTCATCTCACACATCATTCTGGCCGTAGCCAATGTGCCCATGGTGCTTATGACGGTGATTCCCGCCATCGGTAAACGCTTCGATAAACACAAGCGCATCGCGCGCTGGACCATGCCCGTGTGGCTCTACGTCTCAGTCACCGGCGTGCTGGTCTATCTGATGTGCTACGTTTGGTTTGTGTAACACTCGGCTATGAAGGAAGCCTGTCAGGCGTGCGTTAATTCCTGTGCGGGCCTGATGTCGGCAATAAGTTTCCGACGTTTCTTGGCTAGGGCTCGAAAATCACACTCCACCTGAATCCCATGCCAAAACCCCTCGGATTGGCCGAAGAAGGCACCGAAGCGGATGGACATCGTCGGGGTGATGGAGCGCTTGCCAAGAACAATTTCATTAATGGCGCGTGGCGGGACCCCGATGGCGCGGGCCATGGCGTTCTGGGAAATTCTCATGGGAGTGAGATACTCCTCCAGCAGGATTTCTCCGGGTGTAATGGGTGGGTTCATGGCTATAACGTATTGCGTTATAAAGAATGGTCAATGGTAATCCACGATGGCGACCTTGGTGGGGCCGGATTCGGTCCAACGGAAGACGATGCGCCACTGGTCGTTGATGCGAATGGAATGAAAGCCAGAGTAGTTGCCGCGGAATAATTCGAGGTGGTTGCCTGGTGGCACTGAGAGATCTGACAGTCGCGCGGCTCGGTTCATTTGTATGAGTTTCCGCAAGGCGACACGGGCGATTGCGGCGAAACGACGATTTTTTTCCTCCTGAAACAGTTGCTGCGTGTCGCGGTCTACGAAAGACTGGATCATTGCGCATTGTTATTGACCTAGTTTTCTGCTGTGAGCCCTTCAGTTCCGCATTTAAGCTTACGGTTTCTCCTTCGAGAAACCGATGGGCATGATGCCGAATTCGCGCGCATCCGCGATGGGGATGACCTGGTAGTCTGAACCTTCCTCGGCGAAATCATCGCCGTGTTCTGAGAAGACCGTGCTGGCGACTTCCAACGCATTGCCAAAGGTTCCGGAGCTGGCCTGGCTTTCTTTTTTCGCCAGCTGATCGCGCTGTTTGGCTGGAATTTTTTTCAACTCACTCAGCGGCTTCAGATCATTGGAACCCATCATCGTGGTCTCGAGCCCGATGACGGTGCGCTCGTCATCGGCGGCACTCACGTCGAGGTCGCCGTTGGGATCCAGATCAAAACAAACAAAGCAATGACCCGGCACCAGCACCAGGCCGCACTTGATGCTCAGCTTGGTCAGAATGGAAGCGAAGATCACACTTCCATCCACGCAGTTTGCCTGCGACGCTGCCACGCTGTCATCCAGAAAGCGCACCACCTGCGCTGCGGCGAACTTGCTTTTCGGCGTGTTGGTAATGTCGGAATATTTCATGCCGTGTCTTTGCATGATGTTCCAGACCGCATAGACCTGGGCGAGAACTTTTTCAGGATCGCCACTTTGATAGCCATCGAATGAATCAACCAGCTTGGCTTCCAGCGCTTCTTTCAAAATGCCGTCAATCCACGGATGATTCTCGTTCACATAAGCCGCAAACATCCATGACAGATCATCCGCCGTCGCATCATCACCCTCGCCGAAGATCACTGCGAAGGGGCATTCGTTGATGCTGCGCAGCGTGACGACCTCATTTTGTTCATCCAAGGCTTTGCCATTCACTGAAACCTTGACGTTTAGATTAGCAGGCTTCTGCTGCTTCACCTTGTGCAGCGCATCGTAATCGAAGACGCCCTTCGGCATCACGAGCACCTCATCCTCATCTTTGGCCACAGTGACTTCTGTTTTTGAGGGCTTGAGCCATCCGTCGCCGGAGACCTCGACTTTAATCTTGGTGCCCTTGGGCACGTTCATCACCTTGGCGCCGACCCAGCCGTTTTTATCGCCCAGCCAGGTCATTTGTTCCGACTTGTCCGCGTCAGCTTCCGGTTCATCGTCGCGACCCGCATTCCAGTCCACGGTGGCTGTCGCGATGATCGCGCTCGGATAGATGTCGGTGCCCGTGTAAGACCAGACTTCAAAGGACGGCTCCTCCGCTCCATAACTAAACAGACCAAAGAATACGGTGAGAGCGATGACCAAGGTGGTTTTCATAGAATTGGATGCCGAGATTAGCAACAGACTGAACAACGCGCAAGCCGGGTGATTTCTCGATTATATATTATATCGGAAATCACTTAGGCCTATCACTACACTGGCGCGGCGAGTTTCGCGTGGCATGTTTCATTATGACCGCTGTCATCGCACATCGAGGCGCTTCGACTGATGCGCCGGAGAACACGCTGGCGGCTTTCCGCCTCGCGTGGGAACAGGGGGCGGACGCGGTGGAGATGGACTTGTGGCCAACCCGCGATGGACGCATCGCCGTGATTCATGATGCCGACTTGCGACGTGTGGGCAGCTCCCGTCGCAAGGTCAGTGCGCTTGAGGCGTCGGAGTTGAAAACATTCGATGTGGGTGCGTGGAAGGATGCGCATTGGGCTGGTGAACGCGTGCCATTGCTGGACGAGGTGCTTGCAACAGTGCCGCAGACGGGCCGCGTGTTTCTGGAACTCAAAGGCGGTTCAGAAATGCTCCCGGAATTGAGTCAGTGCATCGGGCAAAGCGGGCTGGATGCGTCGCAGATCAGCATTATTGCCTTCAAGCGACCTCTGCTTTTGGCATCGAAAAAATTATTGCCGGATGTTGAACGCGTCTGGGTAATCGGCCGACCGTCGTCACTGTCGTTCGGCGAAGTTGTAAAAGCAGCTGTCGGCAGCGGACTGGACGGGCTGGATTTCTCCGCATCGTGGCCGCTGGATCGTTCGCGTGTGGAAGAGGCTCACAGGGCGCGCCTGAAGGTTTATGTCTGGACG
>JAIOQF010000022.1 GCA_021413535.1 Verrucomicrobiota bacterium | reverse complement strand
CGGGAACCATGTAAGAAAGAACCAGAGCGTGGAGCTCATGAAGAACTGACCGAGATAGAGTCCCCAGAGTTTGCGGTGGCGAAGAACGATCAGTGCGACAAAGCTACCCGCGAACCCCAGTCCGTAAGTAGCCAGTGACCAAAGTGCGATTGCCGCAGGATAGAGGACGCGCGGGCGAATCCTGTCCACCAACCAGCCTCCGGGGATTTGCATGAGCGCGTAAGTCCAGCCAAATGCTGATAAGATGAAACCCATTCGCTTTTCGTTAATTCCAAGGTCTTCGGAAAACTTGGTTGCCGCGATGGAAAGATTGCTGCGGTCGAGGTAGTTGATGACCACCGTGACGAACAACAGCCCGAGGATGACGAAGCGCGCCCGTGAAGGCCTTTCGGTCGTTGGTAATGGCTGGGTGGGGGTCATTTCATTACCATTCGGCAAAGCTGCCATCCTGGTGACGCCAGATGGGATTTCTCCAGCGGTGTCCCACCTTGGCTTGTTCCACGACGTATTCTTCGTTCACCTCGATGCCCAAGCCCGGTCCGTCGGGAATGGTGACGTGTCCATCGCTGTAGGAGAACACCTCGGGATTGCGAAGATAATCAAGGAGGTCGTTGCCCTGATTATAATGAATGCCGAGACTTTGTTCCTGAATGAAGGCGTTGTAACAGTTCGCGTCCAGTTGAAGGTTGGCCGCGAGCGCAATCGGCCCGAGCGGGCAATGGAAGGCGATGCCCACGTCGTAAGCCTCGGCCATGTTTGCGATCTTGCGCGTTTCAGTGATGCCACCGGCGTGAGAGGGAGAGCGAGTTCCTTGAGCGCTTCATAATTTTCACTGAGCACCGGCTCCTCGATGAACATGAGCCGGAAGGGTTCCAGCTCCTTGAAGAGCACCTTGGCCATGGGCTTGTGCACGCGCCCGTGAAAATCTACGCCGATTCCAAAATGCGGTCCCATGCCTTCCCGGACAGCAGCGACGTTGGCGATGACCTGATCAACCTTGTCGTATGTATCGACAATCTGCAGTTCCTCACTGGCGTTCATTTTGACCGCTGTGAAACCGCTGGCGGATTTTTCACGAGCCTGTGCCAGCGTTTCCGACGGCCTGTCTCCACCGACCCACGAATAGACTCGGATTTTATCGCGCACCTTGCCACCGAGGAGTTGGTGCACGGGAACCCCGAGGGCTTTGCCCTTGATGTCCCACAAAGCCTGATCGATTCCCGCAAGGGCACTCATGTGAATCGCGCCGCCGCGATAGAATCCTCCGCGATAGAGCACGGTCCAATGGTCCTCGATATTGCAGGGATCCTTTCCGATGAGATAATCCGCGAGTTCCGCCACGGCGGTGGCGGTGGTCAGGGCGCGGCCCTCGACCACGGGTTCGCCCCAGCCGACGATGCCTTCATCAGTTTCGATCTTGAGAAAACACCAGCGCGGAGGGACGAGGTAGGTGGTGAGTTTGGTAATCTTCATGGCAGGAAATTGCTCTCCGCATCCAAAGCGGTGAAGCCTTCGGTCGGCGTGGCAGCACCAGGAGCACTGAGCATTCCCAAGTGCTTGGTGGCCTGAATGACGGCGGGATTGGTGTTGGGAGATACAATCAGCCGACCACCTGCCGCAGCCACTGCTTCGACATTGCTAACCGTGAGCACCGTGCCAGCGCCGATCAAGGCGCGGTTGCCGAAACGAGCCGAGAGACGGGCGATGCTCTCCAGCGCATCTGGCGAATTGAGGGGCACTTCCATCACGCGAAATCCAGCGTCGTAGAGTGCCTGACCAACATCCTCCACCTCGGACGGAAGGACTCCGCGCAGGATCGCGATCAGCGGGAGTTCGCGGAAGTAGGAATCGTTCATGGCTGGGCTGGCACGTTAAGGATTAACCACGCATTAGACAAGTCCATGTGCTCGTGCGATCAGCCAGAGGCCGTGCGGTGCAGTGTCCTCAAGGAGGCGGACCTGGCGCGCGCCAAATTCCGTAAGACACATTTGATAGCGCGAGCACAAGGCCCCATCTCCGATAAGAACGATGGGCGGTAACGATGCGGTGTCCTGAGTGGCTAGAGCGCTGCGGATTTCTTCCCCGATCAGCAGACCGGAAAGATATTCGAGCGTGTGTTCTGCAGGAAGTTCGCCGGTGAGAAAAAGGCTGCGTGTGGAGAAGAGCCGCGCGGAGATTCCCTCGTCTTTCGCGTCCCTTGCAGCGCTGAGTCCCCGCAAAAATACCTCGTCTGATTTCTGTAGCGAGGTTTCTCGGGCTGGTCGACCAAGAATGGAATGTTCCCGCAAGATGGCAAACAACTCGCCGGTCATGTGAGTTGAGAAACTCTCGATGAGTCCATTTCGGACGAGCACCCATTTGCTGTGTGTTCCTGGTAGCACCGCCAGTGAGTGATCAGCCAGTTGCGGTTCTCTGGCGAGCGCACCCAGAATCTGGGTTTCCTCACCGCGCATCACGTTGGGAATTGTTCCTCGCTGGATCACTCCTGGAACAAGATGAACACAGCCGTTGATGGATTCGACCGTGAGAAGACCGGCTGCCAGAGTTGCCGGATCCACTGGACATGAGGCATAGGGAACTTCGCGCCAGCCCCCCCGGCTTCCAATCATGCCTGATGCGATGATGGGAAGACCGGCATGTCGGATCTGCCACCCGCCGATGGTGTCGGAAAGCATCTTGGCGAAGTTTCCATCGGGGACATGCTGGATGCCCCAGGGGCGCGCGGCGCTTTCGACAATAGCGCCACCGTCAGCAAGGAGATAGGCCCGCAGAGTAGACGTGCCCCAATCGAGACCGATGATCTGCGGAGCGAGTGAATGGGCCATGCGAGAAAAATGAATGAGAGATCAGACTGGCCAGGAGAAAGCTGCTGAGGCCATGGAATCGCATCGGGGCGATGTGAGTGCAACCAAGTCGAGATGATATTATGCCCCGCAGGGGTAGGCCTTAAAATAATTGCTGGGGCGCAGAATAAGTGAATGCCTCACAAACCAAGACCCTGTCGGATTTCCGGTCCGGCCTCTTTCACGCAGAATGCGGCGTAGTGTGCGAGCGCGTTTGCCTGCACCGCGGAGAGCTGCTGGGGGTGCTTGTTTTCTTGGACGATCCGGTAGTCCGGAAAATTTCCTAATCGGGTTTCCCGAATTTTTTTATCAACGGTGAAGAATTCGCGCGAGTCCGGCGGCAGGGACGCGATCCATCGTTCCATGATCGTGTCTCGCGCTGGCGGCGAGAAGCCACCCTTTTCATGAAGACGAGTGAAGGTGAGAAACACCCAGCAAATCTTCACCCGCCGGCCACCGCTGATGTCGTAACGCGAGTTGGCAATCGTGCGATATTCCCGGCAGACGACGAGCGGTCGTCCCGTCATGTTGCGCTCACTGAGCTCGCCCGCCAGATCTTCCATGGCATCGCGTCCATCCGGAAGCGTGCGGTTCAGAACGTGATTCGCCGCAGGCTGACCGATGATGTTTAGCAGCATGGTCGAGCCCGGCGCACCGAACAGGGCGGTGACTTCCGAGGAAATATCCCAAGGTGCAATCTCGCCTCGTCCTCCGTTTTGCGGCAGGCGAAACAGCGCATTGCTCAAGCAGATAATGCGGCTGGTTCGACGTTCGAGCAGCGCGATGACGCCGCTGTTATCGCACGTGCCCCCGTCGACGTGCGGCAGGCGCTGCTCATCGGTTTTTGGTTGATCGCTCGACGGCGCCCAGTGCCAGCGCTTGGGCTCTAGATTCACCAGCCCCGCCAGCCCACCCGCGACCGCCGCGACTGCCGCACCTGAATCTCCCACGGCATCACTCAATGAAAAAAGTGCCGGCGGCAGTCTGTGTGACTGCGCCACGGGCGTCACCACAGCGCGGCTGCGATTGGCTTCGGATTCCCAGCGATCAAAACGGGAACCATAGGCGAATGTCTCCACATAACCGCCGCCGACAGGTTTCTCGTTTCGTGAGGCCGCCTGGGCAAATGGCCTCACCCCGGTATAAAGTGGCGTGCTCTCCACCGGATAAAACGCCTTGTAGTCCGGCACCGATGCAGGCCGCCGCTGGTGTCGCAGGAAGAAGCCCATCCTGTCGAAGGTTGACGCGCGGCGTGGAAATGCGATCGCCTCATTCATGATCAGATAGGGCCGACCAGTCACGGAAAAATAGAAATTATCCGGTGTCAGCCCGCCAGCCTGATGCAGAGCGACGTGCCGATCAAACCACTCACGACTCCACGTGAATGATTTGTCTGGAGCGTCGAGACCGAAAGGTTTAAGGAAGGCCGCGCTCACCACTCTTGAATAGGACTGGCTGCCGTTTCCCCTGAACAGCGCAGGAATTCTCATGTTCACCTGCGTAACCGCCCGAATGTAGCAACCTTCGGGTGCCTCATGGATTTTGGCCAAGTTCAAGGCTTCCGGCTCCGCGTAGTTGCCAAGAAATACATCGTCGTATCGGTTCTGCGTCATTCGCCCCAATTGTTTTGCAGGCGTGAGACTGGCATCGTTTGGCAACAACGCCGGACTCGCGTAAACAAACGGCGCACAGAACCAGGTGCCACCCGAATTGCTCGAAATGTAACGCGCCCGGTCCAACAGACCGAGAGTCTTCAAGGCTCGAAACTGGCCGAGCGCAGCCACGGCAGCCCTGACACCGCCGCCGGATACTGCGATGCCCAAATCGTCCTTTCGACGAAGCTCCGGAAGCAGATCCATTTCTGGTGGCGCAAGATCGGAGGCGGATCCAGTCTGACTGTCATGTGTTCGCCAGACGGCGGTGCTCAGCGAGGACGGAAGCGTTCGATAGGACTCCCGCTGCGTCCTGCAACCGGTGATAAAAACCAACGCGGCACAACAGATGAACTGGATGCTTTTGTTCATGGGTTGATCAGGATGAGGCTGGACCGCGTTCATGCCCGCGGATGAAACTTACGATGCGCCTCCTTTAAGCCTTTCTGATCCACGTGAGTATAAATCTGTGTGGTCGCGATGTCCGCATGGCCCAGCATTTCCTGAATCACGCGCAAGTCCGCGCCGTTCGCCAGCAGGTGTGTGGCGAAGCTGTGTCGAAGCAGATGCGGATGGACTCGCTGCGGATCGAGCCCGGCGAGCTTGGTGCGTTCCTTCACGATCTGCCAGACCCGCGCGGTGGTAAGCGGGCCTCCATTGCGATTGAGAAAAATGTGGCTTTGTGTTTTTTTCTTTACGAGTTTTGGTCGTGCGGAATTGAGATAAGTCTCGAGCGCGTCGCGCGCCGCGCCCCCGACTGGCACCAGCCGCGTCTTCCGTCCTTTGCCTGTGACGCGAATCCAGCCTTCCTCGAGGCTGAGGTTTTCCAGTCGAGTGGTCGTGGCTTCACTGACGCGCAGTCCACTGGCGTAAAAGAGTTCCAGCATCGCCTTGTCGCGCATATCGAGCGGACCGGTGCCGCTGACACCATCGAGCAGTTTCCGAATTTCCGCCTCGTTCAGGGTGTCCGGCAGCCACTGCTCCGCGCGTGGCGGCAGCACCGCATCCGCTGGATCGCCGCTGCGGAATCCACGCGCGGCCAGCCAGCGAAAAAATATCTTCAGCGCGATCACCTCGATGCGGAGTGACGATGCGGCGATGCCGTCGCCCTTGCGATGCGCCAGGTAGTCGGAGATGTCCCGCGTGACCACATCAGTCGCACTCTCCTTGTCACGCTCGCGTTTGAACCACGCCGCAAACGTTTCCAAGACTCGCCGCACAAGGATCTGATAATTGTCCGACAGCCCGCGCTCGGTCGCGAGATGGAGAAGAAAGGCGTCGATTTTAGGTGCCACGATATTTTAGTGTAGCAGCCGACGCGATAAGGCTCAAACTCATCGTGAAGTTCCGCACAATCTATGTCGATGATATTTGTGACTCTGCGGGTCGACTGCTATTGGTAAGCATGGCATCCCCCGTCTTCCTCGCTCAAGGACTGCGCAAAGTTTATCACACTGGCGAAGTGGATGTGGTGGCGCTGAGTGGTGTGGATGTTGAATTCCATGAAGGCGAACTGGTCGTGCTCCTCGGTCCATCGGGCAGCGGAAAATCTACGTTGTTGAACATCATGGGCGGGCTCGACGTGCCAACCTCGGGGACACTGGACTACAAGGGCTGGTCCCTGACTCACGCGGATGAAAAGACCCTCACCCAGTTCCGCCGTAGTTGCGTAGGATTCGTCTTTCAGTTTTACAATCTCATCCCCAGCCTCACCGCTCGCGAGAATGTCGCGTTAATCACTGATATCTCGCGTGACCCAATGAAACCTGAAGATGCGCTGGAGTTGGTCGGCCTCGGTCCGCGCATGGATCACTTTCCCTCGCAGCTCTCCGGCGGAGAGCAGCAGCGCGTGGCAATTGCGCGTGCCATCGCCAAACGACCCGAAGTCCTGCTCTGTGACGAGCCCACCGGCGCGTTGGATGTAACCACAGGGCTCACGGTTCTTGAGGCAATCGAACAAATCAATCGCGAGCTGGGCACGCTGGCGGTCATCATCACTCACAACGCCGCCATGGCGGAGATGGCCGACCGCGTGCTGCACTTGTCCGATGGACACATCGTGAAGACGCGGAGCAACGAAACTCGGATGCCAGTCAGGAGCCTTCAGTGGTGAAAAACTACCGCTTAGGTTTTAGACAGAATTAACAGAATTACACAAAACTATTAATCCGTCTTCCTTCTAAGCCTTCATTCTAATTCCGTGAAATTCCGTTAATCCTGTCAAGATAACATGCTTGCCGCCCTCGACCGCAAACTGCTCCGCGACATTGGCCGCATGAAAGGCCAGACCATCGCGGTCAGCCTGGTCATGGCTTGCGGTTTGATGATGATGACCACCACGCGCTCGCTGATTCGCACGCTCGAAGGCACGCGCGAGACTTATTATCAAACAAACCGCATGGCGGATGTGTTCGGCTACGTCAAACGCGCGCCGCTGGCGGCAGCGGACCGGCTCGCGGAGATTGCCGGAGTCGCCGCCGTCGAACCGCGAGTGGTGGTCGATGTGACGCTCGATCTTCCTGGCGTGGACGAACCGGCGACGGGACACATCGTTTCGTTGCCGGAGGAAAAACCGCAGTCACTGCATCTGATTTTTCTGCGCAGCGGACGAATGCCGCAGATCGGCGAACGACGCGAAGTTGTCGTCAGCGAAGCCTTCGCGGAGGCCAATCATCTCCAACCCGGCGATACACTCGCTGCGGTGATCAACGGTCACCGCGACACGCTGCGGATCGTGGGCATCGGTTTGTCGCCGGAGTTTGTCTTCGAAGCCCGCGCCGGAGAAACGCTGCCGGACAACAAAAGATTCGGCGTGATCTGGATGAACTATCACGCTGTCGCCATCGCTTATAATCTTGATGGTGCGTTTAACGATTTCTGCATAGACCTCGCACCTGGAGCGAATGCAGCGACGGTAATCGAAGAGGCCGACCGTCTCCTCGCGCGCTATGGCGCGGCTGGTGCCTACACCCGGAAGGATCACGCTTCCGCCGCGCGGCTCAACGATGAACTGCGCGTGCTTCACGCCCTCTCGGTGGCGTATCCAGTCATCTTTCTCAGCGTCGCCGCCTTCATGGTCAACGCCGTGCTTGCGCGGCTCGTTCGTTTGCAGCGCGAACAGATCGCCCAGCTCAAGGCGCTCGGCTATTCATCGCGGGACGTGGGCTGGCACTACTTGAAGTTTGCCCTCGTGATCGTGGTCATCGGAACCATCATCGGCAGCATCGCAGGACGTTTCATGGGCGAATGGTTCGTGAATCTTTACACGATCTTCTTTCGTTTTCCGGCACTCGATTTCAGAATGGACTGGAGCGCGCTCGGGCTCGCGCTGCTCATCAGTTCTGCCGCCGCCACTGTGGGCGTCATCGGCGTGGTGCGGCAGGCGGTGAAACTTCCTCCTGCAGAAGCCATGCGTCCCGAGCCTCCGGCAGACTTCAAACCTTCGTGGCTGGAACGCTTGGGATTTACCCGTTGGTTCAGTCCGCAATTCCGCATGGCCTTGCGCAATATCGAACGTCGTCCGTGGCAGGCTGTGTTCACCATCGCGGGACTGGCGCTGGCGACCGGGCTCATGGTGCTGCCGGGTGCGATGAGCGATAGCTTGAACTACCTGCTGACTTACCAATGGAACATGGCGCAGCGGCAGGATGTCGTGGTGTTTCTCACCGAGCCGGGATCGGGCAAAGCTTTCCACGATCTGGAACATCTCCCCGGCGTCGTCACGGCGGAACCGGTGCGCAGTGTGCAAGCTCGCATCCACTTTGGTCCGCACACTCGCAAGATTCCTATCACCGGCACGCCACGCGGCGGTAATCTGAATCGACTTCTCGATTCTAAAGGAAATACCATCGTGCCACCCGAGGAAGGCATCGTCATGTCCGCGAAACTCGCCGAAGTGCTCGGCGCGAGGCTGGGAGACGAAGTTCAAATCGAAGTGCTCGAAGGCCAGCGCGCAAAACGCACCGCGCCCATCAGCGGGCTCATCGAAGATTTCGCCGGTATCGCAGCCTACATGGACTTGCGCGCCATCCGGCGACTCCTTCGGGAAGACTCCACGATCAACGGCGCGTATCTCACCGTGGACAACGCGCGCTGGCCCGACTTCATGCGCGAGATCAAGGACACACCACGATCATCCATCGTTCTTATAAAGAAGGAGCAGCTCGCTGCCTTTCGCAAAACCACGGGCCAGATGGTCAACACCCTTCGTGCATTCTACTTTGTGCTGGCCGTGATCGTGGCCTTCGGCGTGGTTTACAACAGTGCCCGCATCGCGCTGTCCGAACGCAATCGCGATCTGGCCACGCTGCGCGTCGTTGGCTTCAGCCAGCGTGAAGTCGCCGCCGTGCTCCTCGGTGAACTGACCATCCTGGTGCTCGCGGCCCTGCCCTTTGGACTGCTCTTCGGTCGTGGCCTTGTGGGTTACATCCTTTCTGCCGTCAGCACCGAAGCCGTTCGGATGCCGGTGCGGATCGAACTGACCACTTACTCCGTCGCGCTAACGGTTGTGCTGAGCGCCGCCGTCGCCTCGTTTGCCGTAGTCAGCCGCATGTTGCGCAAGCTGGACCTGGTAGGCGTGTTGAAGGCGCGGGATTGAAATGGTTCAGCAGTCATCGAGATTTATGCTTATCTTTGCCGCTCATGTCAGAGCCTACGCGTGAAACATCCAATCCACCCTGGGAGGGGCGGCGCAATCGCAGCGCACTGGGAATGTTGCGGCGCGTGATCACCTGGACTCTCGGCATCGGCCTGCTCGGATTCATCGGTTACGGACTGCGGCCGCGGCCAATCGAGGTGGAGATCGGCGTCGTCGCGCGCGGCCCCCTTACCGTGCACGTCGTGGAAGAAGGCAAGACGCGCATCCGCAACCGTTACGTCGTGTCCGCGCCCGTGGCCGGTCAGATGCGCCGCGTGCCGCTGAAGAATGGTGATCCCGTGAAAGCCGGTGAAACCATCATCGCGCGGATCGAGCCCGCCATTTCTCCGCTGCTCGATCCTCGCACCAAAGCCGAGGCCGAAGCCCGGCTCCAAGCCATCGACGCTGGCAAGCTCAAAGCCGCTCAAGCGCTCGATCTGGCGCACACGGCGGAGAAGTTTGCGCTGCAAAACTGGGAGCGCGCGAAAAAACTCGTGCAGACAAAAAGCATTTCCGACACCGATCGCGACAATACCGAACGCGACTACGAAATGCGCGCCCGCGAAACCCGTGCCGCTGAGTTTGCGTTAAAGATCGCTGAATATGAACTCGCGCAGGCCAAGGCCGCGTTGATGCAAATCGAAACACCGGGTGACAGCACCACTGTGGAAGTGCGCTCGCCCGTGAGCGGGTTTGTGCTGCGCGTCATGCAGGAGAGCGCGACGATCGTCACACCTGGCGTGCAAATTTTGGAAGTCGGCGACAAATCCGACATCGAAATCGAAGCAGAAATTCTTTCACGTGATGCGGTTGCAATCAAACCAGGCGCAGCGGTGAGCATTGAACAGTGGGGCGGCGAGAAACCGCTGGATGCTCGGGTGCGCCTCGTGGAGCCGGCGGCTTTCACCAAGATCAGCGCGCTCGGCGTCGAGGAACAGCGCGTCATTGTCCTGAGCGATCTGGTGAATCCGCCAGCGGAAGCACAGAAACTCGGCGACCGCTACCGGGTCGAAGTGCGGGTCTCAGTCTGGCATGGTGACGACGTGCTGCTGGTGCCGGCGGGTGCGTTGTTTCGTGAAGGCAGCGAGTGGAAGACATTCGTGTTTGAGGAAGGCATCGCGCACAAAAAAACACTGGAGGCCGGTCATTCAGACGGACGCATGACCGAAGTCATCAAGGGACTCACCGTCGGCGCGGAAGTGCTCCTGCATCCGCCGGACACCGTGAAAGACGGATCAGCAGTGCAGAAGCGGACGCCATGAGTGAGTTTCAGAACTTCATGCTTTACGGGGGCTTGGTTCTGGCGAACTAAGTCCGCCCCGCCATGAACCTGCAACCCCTCTACGACTGGATCTTCCATCAAAACGCTGATGGATCCGGCCTGACACTCAAGACCGCCGGCTTGGCGCTGGGCGTGTTGCTGCTCGCCGGTCACGTCGTGGCATTGATGGCATCGGATAAACTGATGAGTGCCGCCAAAACCTTCCCGCGTAATCGCGGCTGGGGCATCGCTTTGCTGCTGGTCGCCACGGTCTGGAGCCTCTTTTTGGTGAAGCACATGGACATGGGCGAGTTCTTTACCTGGCGCGAGCGCATCCTCATCATTGTGCCGGTGAGCTTTGTCCTCGTGGTGGTTTACGTCCCCGAATTTCTCGCAGTGCGTGCGCTGGGTGCGGTGTTGCTGCTGGCCTCGGCGCCGATTTTGCAGGCCGCATTCCTGCAACCTCAGACGAGCCGCCTTTTGCTGCCGATCCTCGCTTACGCCTGGATCATCGCTGGCATGTTCTTTGTTGGGATGCCTTACTTGCTGCGGGACTGGATCACCTGGCTCACACAAAAACCGACGCGCTGGAAGATGGCCGCATTCGCCGGTGCCGCGTATGGCGCGGCCATGATCGTGCTGGCGTTGGTGGATTATTGATTGAAAAGAACGCGCATGGAACAGGGAGCAAAGCGCCCTCGCGTGCTGGTCATCCGCGGTGGCGCCATCGGTGATTTCATCCTGACGTTGCCTGCCATTCGTCTGTTGCGCGACAACATCCCGGACGCGCACATCGAAATCCTTGGTTACCAGCCGATCATCGAACTGGCCGTCGTCGCCGGCATCGCGGATTCAACCCGCAGTCTGGAGCACGCGGCCATGGCTCGCCTGTTTGTGCCGGAAGCGGTCTTGGATGCTGCGCTGCGTGATTACTTCCGATCATTCAATCTGGTTATCAGCTATCTTTTTGATCCCGATGGCATCTTGCGAGCCAACATGGAAAGAATCGGCGTAAAGACCTATCTCGAAGCCTCGCATGAAGTCACGCCGGGTGGCGGCCCCGCGGCGGAACAACTGGCAAAGCCCTTGCAGCGCCTGGCCATGTTTCTCGATGACCCGGCCCCCCGCATCGCTGTCCCCGTGATGGCGCAGGTGAAGAAACCTATCATGGCTCTGCATCCTGGCAGCGGGTCACTCAAGAAAAACTGGCCAGTGGAAAATTGGATCGAGCTCGGGATAGACCTAGCCAAAAGTTTTCCTGAGCGCGAAATTGCCCTCGTCACCGGCGAGGCGGAAGCCGAGCGAGGAATCACTCGAAAAATTATTGAAGCCTGGGGCAGCATCTCCTTTCATCATTGGGACCAACTGCCCCTCGTGGAACTCGCATCCAAGTTGACATCGTGCCAGGCTTTCGTCGGCCATGACAGCGGCATTTCCCATCTCGCCGCTGCCTGCGGCCTGCCCTGTTTGCTCTTCTTTGGTCCTACCGATCCCGCTGTCTGGGCACCACGCGGCGCGGAGCTGCGCATTCATGCCGAACCGTCCGGCGATCTTGCTCACCTCGGTTTTAAACAGGCGAGGGATGTGGTGTATCAATTCTTGATCGCTCGTTGAATCTGAAATCGTGTTGCACAAGAAAGTTAGCGCCTCGTTGCCGCGTCAGTTGCCATCATCCTGATTTTTGCAGCGAATGAGATGAGACGCTGACTATTTTTTCTATGGTGACAAATTCCAACGGTTCGGGATCAAGACGATGGTCGTTGCTGCGCTGCTGCGTTTGAGGAAGAAGGCCCGGTGTGCTTGGAACAGGAGCGCGCCTGATTGATCTGTATTCAAACTGGAATTTGCATTGAACCAGAGTCCCGTGCTGCCGGTCTGAGCATACCAGTAATTAGTGAAAGTGGCTGTGCGAGCGGGTGTATCTCCGCCCCAGATGAGCAATTGATCCGCATCTAATATCTGGGCAGACGCCACCAGTCCGTTGGTGGCATTGAAACCGTTGCTGATGGCGCTGCCTGTCGATGGGAACGCTTGCGCGAGTAGCATCTGGCCGGGACGAACCACCTGCACGAAGGGGTTCGTGCGCAGATGGCCCCCGACAATCATGGAGGTATTGCGAATGGATTTGATGAACATGCCTTCTCCGGGCTCAATGATGATGCCGCCTGCATCGGCGAGGCTGGTGTCGTCAGCACTGACCCAAATTGCCTGCGTAGGATCGGCCGGAGTTGCGTTGTAAAGCCAGCAGTTCACATAGCCGGCGCCATTGTAAAAGCTGAGTGTGGTCGCCAAGGTGGCATTGAGTGCACTGAAGAACTTCGTCTTGTCGAGCGCATCATTGAGCGACACATGCTGGCGGACGACGATCAGGGCGCTGGGATCGGGCGGAGTTAAACTGGTGTTGAGTGGTGATGCGGGATCGATGCCGCCGTCGATTCCGATCTCATAACGATGCCCGGCCAAGGGACCATCGCGCACCTCGAGGTAGCAGCTCGGCTTGAGCATGGCGGGCATCTCGGTCAGACGCCCGGCATAGATCGGAGCCTTAACGTTAGCGTAGCCATAAGTTTGGCTGCCAGCGACAAAAGAGACGCGCTGCAATGAAAGTGGTTCTCCGACAACACTAAGTCCGCTCTGAGGATGCGTGACCCGCATGCGGAAGAAGACGGTGGTGTCGCTGGTGCCGAGCAAGGCATCAATCGCAGAGTAAGTTACGGTGTGTCCGCCATCGGGCTCGGCGATCGTGATGGGACGAATGTTGAGCGGCGTCCACTTGATGAAATCGACACTGGTCTCGACTCCGTAAGTCAGATCCGAGACCCCGGTAGCAATGGTGAATTGGGCCCCGAACTTTCCGTCACCATCTTTTAGCAGATGCAGTCCGCCATCACCCAGTCCGTTGTGCGGATCCTCTCCCAGCGCGTATTCCAGAAGATCAGCTTTGTAATCACCATCGGAGTTATCCGTAGTGACAGCATGACTGCTCAACCAACGGTTCCAATTAATCGGCGTGGCCGATAACGATGTGATGGGATTAATGAATGTGGTGAGGGTGATCGATTTTAGGGAGACGATGCTCGCCGCTGTAGTGCTCCAGATAAAAGTCTTGCTGTTGCTGAGCGATCCGTCACTGGCGCTGACGGTAACGTTATTAGTTGCTGTTGCCGTGGTGCTGACGGTGCCGCTGATCAGGCCGGTGACGGGGTTGATGGAGAGTCCGAGCGGCAATCCGCTGGCGGAGTAAGTGATAAGACTGCTGTCGGCATCAAGGGCTTGCAGTTGCAGGCTGGCCGGGTTTCCGCGAGCGGTGCTTTGAGCAGCAGGCTGCGTCAGGACGGGCGCATGATTGGGCGCAGCGGCAGTGGTCCAGACGAAACTCTTGCTGTTGCTGAGCGAGCCATCACTGGCACTGACAGTAACGGTATTAGTTGCCGCCGCAGTGATGCTGACCATGCCGCTGATCAGGCCGGTGACCGGGTTGATGGAGAGGCCGAGAGGCAGGCCAATGGCGCTGTAAGTCAAGATGTTGCCATCTGCATCGCTGGCCTGCAGCTGCAGGCTGGCGAGAGCGCCGCGCATCGTGCTTTGATTGGCGGGTTGCACCAACACCGGCGTCTGGTTGGTTAGAATGCTGCCGCCAGTGTATTGCACGTTGTCGAACACAGCGGTGGAAAGGGCCGAGGTGGTGGTGGCGGTTACCGCCAGTCCAATATAAGCATTGGCCGGCAAGTTGGTGAGTGTAAACGTAAACACCTCCGTCCAGATGGTTCCGTCGGCTGAGCTGTATCCGGTGAGCGAGTTTCCTGCGCGCACCAGGCGCACCCAGTTGTTGGGCGCGACATTGAGACGTGGACCGGCGGCATAGGTGCTCGCCTCATCGGTGGCGGCGCGCAAGATCATGCCGAAACCATTGACCGGAGTAACCATCATCATCGCATGACGCGATCCGGCGGTGAGATTTTCCCGGATCATCACGCCCGCTTTAGCCCAGGGATTGGTGTTGGTCTGCGAGATGACACGCGCGCGAATCTCGCCATCACCGGAGAGCTGGGTGCAGGCGAACTGAAAGCCGTCGGCTGCAAAGAAGATATCCGCACCTGCACCCTTGAGTGTAAAGGTGCCGTTGCTGCTCAGGGTGGTGCTGCCGATCAAGCCTGCTTCGCCGACGTCCTGTGGGGTTAATGTCGGGGTCGTGGGTGGCGCGCCAGTGATCCAGATGAAATTCTTGCTGATGTTGAGCAAGCCGTCGCTGGCACTGACGGTCACGATATTGGTCGCCGCTGCCATGGTGCTGACAGTGCCGTTGATCAGACCGGTGGCCGGGTTGATGGAAAGACCGAGAGGCAGACCGCTGGCAGAGTAAGTTATAAGGTTGCCGTCCGCATCGCTGGCCTGCAACTGGAGGGTGGCCAAGGCTCCGCGCATGGTGCTCTGATTGACCGGTTGCAACAGCGTGGGCGGCGCATTGGTCGCGGCGGGAAGGGAGTTGATCCACTGCGCGATGGTCGATACCGCAACGGTGTCCACGACATTTTTTGCCAGGGGCGGCATTTTAATTTCCGTCAGGCTGTTCGCGCGGACATGCATCATGCTGCGCGAGATCTGCTGCGGCACGATCACTTTTGCACCAGTGATGCCCAGTTCATCGTAAAGCGGTCCGTTCACGATGCTTGTCTGTTCAATGGGCGTGTCGAAACGCGCGTCGTAGTTGGCTCGCACTCCACCGGGGCGATGACAATGAGCGCAATTGGCATCGAGGTAGGAACGCACTCTGTGTTCGAGCGACGCGGTGGTGTCGTTCATGGGCACGGACTTGTCGTAGCCGGCGATTTGTGCGGAAGTGAGAGGTGCATCAAACATTCCGATCGCGCTCCAGGTGGCGAGCTGGTTGGCCGTGGTGTTGGTAGAAGGGTAGGTGAAATCGCCATTGAGCTGACGCGTGCTCAGGCCCAGGGCGAATCCTGCGGCCGGCGAGTGGCAGCTCAGGCAATCTCCGCGGCTCGGGAAGGTCCAGTTCTGGGTGCGCGTGGTGCCGCCGGAACCTGTGAAAGTAACGCTCATGTTCTCGCCGTTCGCGAGCAAATCCGCATCCGATCCGTCGGCGCGCCATTTGTAAGTGACACCATACCAACCGTCGGTGCCTCGCACCATGAAGCGCGTTTCCATGCGCTTGCGCACGGAGGGATCGTTGTCGTTCACGGCAAGTTCGAAGTGCTTGATCAGCACGGTGCCCACGGGAAACGACCAGCCGCCCTTGGCATTGAAGGCAACGACTTCGCTGCTCGTGTAGGGTGCGCCGTCGTTGGGCAGCGCGATCCACCGTTGCTTGAACGCGCCGTCCGACCAGAGCGGCGAGTTCACATTGAACGGCACGATGCCTGTGGCCGGTGTGAGCGTGGCGAGACTGGCGAAGGCTCCGGTGGCGGACAAGGTCGCGGGCGGTTCCGCCGCGCCGCCCCAGGGCGAGAGCCTGCTGATTTTCGCCGCGCTGCCCAGCGTGGTGTAATAGATTTCGTTGTTGGCATCCACGGAAAATCCCGTGAGCTGGCTGGCGCCGATCTGCGTCAGCAACACCGGCTGAGCGCCGGGTGTCTGCCAGTCGAGCGACCAAATCCTTCCCGAGTAGTAATCGCCAAAGATGTATTTTCCCTGAAGGGTGCCGGGCAACCGGCTCCCGCGATAAACATAACCGCCAATGACGCAGCGGTTTCCTTCCGCGCGAGTTGCATACGAGTAGAGCGGCGGTGTTTCAGTTCCGATCACGCTGGCAGGCTTGGGCTTGGGACCTGCGATGGTTCCTTCGCGATAAGACCACTGGTAGTTCGCGCCTTTCTCGAGGATATCAATTTCCTCGACGGACTCTTGGCCGACATCGCCGATGAAAGCTTTGCCGGACTGCCCGTCGAAGGACATGCGGTGCGGGCTGCGCAAGCCGATGGCGTAAAATTCCTCCAGCACCGCGCCGCTGGGATCGACCCAGGGATTATCGTTTGGAATGAAGTAACCTTGCGTAAATGTTGCAGGCCATCCGGCGGGCACGGCTGAGAGACTTGCGCCTGCCAACGGCTGACGATGAATGGGATGACTGCGCGTCGCGTCTTGATCCACGTCAATGCGCAGCACGCCGGAGAAAAGGCTGACATTGATTCGCTGGGCGTTGTTATAAGGTTCACCCAGAGCGCCCTCGTCGCCGATGGAGATATAAAGAAATGAATCGGTGCCGAAAAAGATGTCGCCACCATTGTGCCACTCCTGCTCGTCAAACTGGTTGATCATCACGAGCTCGCTCGACGGCGCTATCGAGGTGGCGTTATCAGCCAGAGTGAAGCGCGACAAGCGATCGTAGCTCAGGTTGCCGCTCGAGCCGCTTGGATGAAAGCCATAACATAGATAAAGGTAGCCACGATTTGCTGAACCCGCCCGGCCGAACTGTGGGTGCAAGGCGATGCCAAGCATTCCACTGTCGCCTCCGTCAAAGGTGGTGGAACCGAGGTCGAGCATCAATGTCTTGGTGGTGGTGGGTGAATTCTTGTCGAACCGCCACACTTGTCCTGCCCGGCAGATCACCCACATGAAAGAAGAGTCTGGCTGCTGCACCATCTTGATGGGGTCAACAAATGTGAGGCCGGGGAATGCATCCTCGACAATAAAGGCGCCGCCTGATCCGGGTGCAGAGGTTGGCAGCAGATTGTTCAAGAAGGCACCGATGGGCTGCCTGCTGCTCAAGCCCTGAGTTTGCGCATTGGCTCCGGGCAAGTGGGAAAATAAAGCCGTCGCGATCAAAATCGAGAGGATGGCCCGGCTCGAAATCGGGTGGAAAGTCATCGCGGGCAGAGGGTGGCGCATACGAATTGCTTATTGGGTCTGCAAGGCATGGAATGAGCCGCTCAAAGCAAAGCCGACCAGGAAAAGTCCGGGGACAAAGATGAACTGACCGTCTCGAGTGACTCGAAATTCCATTGCGACCAAAATTATAATGACCACAATGAAGAAGCGGGAGCAGGCGAGTCAAGTATTGTTTATGATAATATTACCATAAATTATAGTTATTTGTGATATAAACGCCATTTTTTAATGGAAAATATTAAATATATATAAATCTGAATAGATTTTTTGAGTTCTGTTGCTCGATTCGTCAGAAAAATAGAGTCTGACTTTTTAGATAGGGGAGTCGGTCATTACTCCCACAAGGCTGGCCGGATTGGTCAACCCCTTGGACCGGTTTGAGTGAGCTATTGTTCCACCCCGGCCAATGATCGCGTGACAAACTTCTTACATTAACCTGACAGCGATCTGACACCATCCGCGCGATTTGTTGCACAATGGAACCGGCAAGAGTCACGGACTTGCAGCATCGATGATAAAAACAACATGCTGGCTGCCGGTCGTGACTGGCATTTCATGTTTCCGAAAATATCACAATGAATTTCACACTGAACCACCTCTTTGACTCAATAGCCCTGATATTACCAACAGCCGTGACACTACGTTGTTGCCAGAAGTGAAAATTCTCACCAAGATTTTCATCACTCAACCGTGTTATCTTTTCGGACGGCAGTCTTTTCTTCATCACACTCCAAACTCCGCTCTCATCCACTTTATGCGTCACCTCCTCATCCTGCTTATCGCGCTCGGCACTTTCGCCAGTGCTTTCACTCAAGAACCTGCACCGGCCACGAACGCACCCACCGTCCCTGCTCAGTCTGGAAAAAAATCTGACGCGGCTCCGGAGCGCGAGCGCACCATCTACGTCCCCTACGACGAACTGGAAAAAGTTTTCGCCGATGGCGGCAAGGGCGTCTTCCTTCCGTATAAAGAATTCCTCGAACTGTGGAATGAACTGACGATCAAGCGCAACGCTGACGAGGTGAAGCCGCCTCAGGATGGCGTTGTCTCCAAGGCGGAATACACGGGCCGGGTGGATGGAGAGACGTTGGTCATTGATGCCAGGATCACTGTGGAATCATTCAAGCAGGGCTGGCTCACGGTGCCGCTGGCAAAGGATGGCGCGGTGCCAGGCATCGCTGAAGCAGACACCGGCAAGGCGGTGCTTCAAGCCAAGCCCGATGGCTACGATGTGATCTTGCCGGACAAAGGCATTTATGAATTGAAATTGAAAATTTACGCTCCAATCAAGAAAGTAGCAGGCAAACAAACCGTCACGCTGGTGCTGCCGCGTGCTGCGGTTTCGCGTTTCACGGCCACTGTTCCAGGAGCAGGATTTGAGTTTGAAGTCA
>JAIOQF010000209.1 GCA_021413535.1 Verrucomicrobiota bacterium | reverse complement strand
CAGCTCGCGCTTGAGCAACTCCTTCGTGTGCATCGCTGTCTCCCGCAGCAGCTCGGTCACCGTGATGAATCGCGGCTTGTCGTCCTGAATCACCACGGCATTCACACTGATGCTCACTTCACAATCCGTGAAGGCATAAAGCGCCTGGGTGGCCTGTTCGGGATCAGTGCCACTGGGAAGATGCACCAGGATTTCCACGAATTCCGCGGTGTTGTCCTCGACCTTCTGCACCTTGATCTTGCCCTTTTCATTCGCAGCCACAATGGAATCCTGAATGCTGCTGGCCGTGGTGCCGAAGGGAATCTCAGTGATTTTCACCATGTTGCGCCGCGGCACCGTCTCAATTTTTGCCCGCACTCGGACACGACCGCCGCGACCACCATCGGCATAGTCGGCCACATCAAGAATGCCGCCTTGCAGGAAATCGGGATAGAGCACGAAGACCTCGTTGCGCAACGCACGAACACAGGCGTCGCAGAGCTCGATGAAATTGTGCGGCAGGATCCGGCAGGACAATCCGACTGCGATGCCCTCGACTCCTTGTGCCAGAAGCAAAGGAAACTTCACCGGCAGTGTAACCGGCTCTTTGTTACGCCCGTCGTAGCTGGCGGCCCAGCTGGTAACTTTGGGTGCAAAGACGACATCAATCGCAAATTTACTAAGCCGGGCTTCGATGTATCGCGGCGCGGCCGCATTGTCGCCGGTAAGAAGATTGCCCCAGTTTCCCTGGGTGTCGATCAGCAGGTCTTTCTGACCGAGGTTGACCATCGCATCACCGATGCTGGCATCACCATGCGGGTGATACTTCATGGTGTTGCCCACCACATTGGCCACTTTGTTGTAGCGGCCGTCGTCCAGCTCATGGAGCGAATGCATGATCCGCCTCTGCACCGGCTTCAATCCGTCGAAAATGTGCGGCACCGCGCGCTCCAAAATGACGTAGCTGGCGTAGTCGAGAAACCAGTCCGCATAGTGTTCGTCCACCAGCTTGGTGTGCGGCACGGCATGGGGATGCGCGGGCTGGGGCTGAGACTGCCCGATGGGCAAATCGGGTTGTTCGGAGTCAGTCGTAATTTTCTTGGGCACGGGTCAGGTAAGCTTTTAAGATTCAGGGCTGACGACGTAGCATTGCTGGCCCCACAGTAAAGCGCCTTGTAAAAAAAGACGTCACCTGCCTCGTGAATGCAACCGCCGCAGTCGCGGTCATCTCGCCATGAATTTCATGCAACCCACCCCTGCCCCACCCAGTGGAGCCGACAGCAAATGGGGAGCAATCGGGCTGAAGGTCAGCCTGTCACAAATTACGAGCCAGTGAAGATCACGGGCTTCCTGGGTGGGCCAACTCTGAATGACCGGTCATGGGCATGGGCAGTCGGCATCGTTGCCGGTGTGTGCACTGGATTCGACTGAACCTGCGACTGCGAACCATCTTTGTATTCAAAGTGACCGCAGTTGATGCAGATGGTGCGGTATCCGCCTTTTTTTGGCCCGTCGGTGATAAGCTTGGGCTCGGACATGTTGCCGCGGCAATGACGACATTTTTCTCCATGATAAACCATATGATTTTTCAGGTTGGGGTTAAACAGGTGCTCTGATCCAGCAGATGAAAATTTGCAACTTCAACAAGCGTGCGAAATGACAGCTTCCGCAAGCCCGTCTGATATCCGGCATAGCTTTGTATGCGCATGAGGTAATCTCGCACACCGACCGCCTTTTTTACAAGCAAAATCCTTTAAGAAAATCCCTGATTCATTAATCGAATTTTACTGAACTCTCCTCACGCAAACAACTCCCGCACCACTCGCGACTCCTCCACTCCTGTGAGCTTCGTCTCGAGTCCTTGAAATTTGTAGATCAACCGCTCATGATCAATCCCCATCGCTGCGAGAATGGTGGCATGCAGATCATGCACGCTAACCTTATTCACCACGGCTTTGTGCCCGATTTCATCACTCTCGCCGTAATGAAATCCATGCTTCACTCCGCCACCTGCCATCCAGATGGTGAACGCGTGAGGATTGTGATCTCGACCAGGTTTGCCACCCTTTTGTGAAACAGGCAGTCGTCCGAACTCACCGCCCCATATCACCAGCGTGCTGTCCAGCAGACCGCGCTGCTCCAAATCCGCCAGCAGCCCGGCAACCGGCTGATCGCTCTCACCAGCAAAGCCACGATGATTTCCGATCAGATCAGCATGGCAGTCCCAGCTCTGTTGATTTTCCATTCCACCGGAATACAACTGCACAAAGCGCACTCCGCGCTCCACCATGCGACGCGCCATGAGACACTGCGATGCAAAATGCGAGCAATGCTTCTGATCGAGGCCGTAGAGTTTCTTGATGTGCTCCGGTTCCTCCTTCACATCAAAAGCCTCGGGTGCCGAGGTCTGCATCCGATAGGCCAGTTCGAAACTTTCAATGCGCGCCGCCAGTTCACTCTCGATTGGCGAATTCTGCATCATCGGTCGGTTGAGTTTAGCCAGGAGATCAAGCTGGGCTCGTTGACGCAGCGGCGTGAGAGACGGCACGAGATTGTCAATTGGCTCGCCTTTTGGTTTCAGCCATGTGCCTTGATAAACACTGGGCAGAAAACCAGCGCCCCAATTTGAAGCATTGCCCTTGGGCAGGCCACGATTGAGCGGATCACTCATCACCATGAAGGCCGGAAGTGAATCACTCTCACTGCCCAGACCGTAAGTGACCCACGAGCCCACGCAGGGATAGCCCATGCGGGTCTGCCCGGTGTTCATCATGAACAGCGCCGGTGAGTGGTTGTTCGACTGCGTCCAGCACGAATGAATGAAACTCATCTTGTCCACATGCCGCGAGAGATGCGGAAATAGATCGCTCGCCCAGGTGCCGCTACGTCCATGTTGTTTCCACTCGAACGGCGACTTCATCAATGGCCCAACCGATGCCGGGAAGAATCCCGTCTTGGCATCAAATCCGGCAAGTTCCATGCCATCACGCTTTTGCAATTCCGGTTTGTAGTCCCAGGTGTCCACGTGCGACGGTCCACCATTGGTGAAGATCCAAATCACCGACTTCGCCTTCGCCGGAAGCATGGGCCGCTTGGACGCGAGCGGGTTCAAACTGGAAGCGCTGGACGCCTGTAGCCCGGTGCGCTGCAACAGCGACGCCAGCGCCAGCATGCCCATGCCGCCACCGGCGCGCTGCAGGAGTTCCCGACGGTTGAATAGGGTGGAAGTTGACGGATTCATGGAAACATTCCGATCAAGGTTGATAAACAAATTCATTCAATCCAAACAGCACCTGGCAGAAGTCTGTGAGCGCCAAGATGGCGGCATTGGGATTGTGCTCGCCGCTATAGCTGGCGACCTGCTGGGCGATGAAGGCTGAGGCAGCCTGCACTTCTTCATCCTTCGGTTTGCGACCGAAGCCCACTGCATACGCACGCGCGATATTTGCCGCGATTCCAGGATTCACCTGACAATCAGCTTCGATTTTTTTCGCCAGAGCCTCAGCCCACGATCTCACTTGCGGGCTGTTCATCAGCATGAGCGCCTGCGGCGCCACCGTAGTCATTGATCGCGCACCCTGGCTAGTGAGCGGTTCCGGCGCATCAAACGCCACCATGCTGCCGATAAGCTGGCTCCGTTTGATATTGAAATAAATGCTGCGACGTCGGCTCGCTTCGTCGCGCGTTCCAGAACCATACATCGTGTCATCCAGCAGACCAGATGCCGCGAGCAAGGAATCCCGAATGCTTTCGCCTTCCAGTCGCTGCGGCACACGGCGCATAAATAAATCATTCACTGGATCCGCCGCCTCCTTGTTTGCATCATGCGCCGTTCCCTGTTGATAGGCCGTGCTGATCATGATGAGCTTGTGCAACGGTTTGAGCTTCCATCCACCGCGGATAAGTTCGCCCGCCAGCCAGTCAAGCAGTTCCGGCTGACTGGGCAGTGTGCCCTGCTTCCCAAAATCATTCGGTGTCGCAACGATGCCGCGCCCAAAATGATGCTGCCAGAGGCGATTGACCATCACGCGTGCGACCAACATCCCTGCACCGCTGTCCACGTCCGTGATCCAGTTCGAGAGCGCGCGGCGACGACCGCTATATTTTGCGTCCTTCGGTGGCTGCCACTGCCACTTCTTCTCCACGGGCTCGCGCATAAGCGCCTGGAGGAATCCCTGTGACGCGACGCCGTCTTTCAGTTCGCTGTTGCCTCGCGTCCAGCGCAGCGTCCCCACCGGATCGCGCCTTTTGCATGGTCGTAGCAACGTTGGCCGCCAGCACGCCGCCGACCAGCACCGGCTCGGCATCGCACATTAGCGAAAACCGTGGCCGACCTATGTTGTGCTGCGTGTTGACGGTAAATCCAAGTTTAATTACCAGCTTCACACCTTCAGCGAAATCAATCGGATGATCGAAAACGAACACGGCGGCATGATCCTTCCCGAGTTTGCCGTCCACCGCCCAGCCGGAACCGGGATCTTCATCAAGCGATGCCGCAATACTCAAAGTTTCATTGTTTTGCTCGAAGTCGGCCATCGCCCGCGCGATCTTCACCTCCTGTCCTTCGCCACCTTTAGCGGGTGATGCCGTGACAGTGATCTTACCAAGACCAAAATTTCCGTTCGGTGCGCGTCCCGGTCCATTGTGCTTCATGGATGAATGCGTCAGCGCTTCCAATTTCAGTCCAGTGATGCGACGTAGTGCCGTATTCGCCGTAAGCGTGTAGACATCATTCACACCGTTTTCACCTTTGACGAGATAGGAACCGTCACTCTGATGATTGAATGTTGCACCGGCTTCAGACATCAATTTCGACGGCTCCAGTAATGTCCACGCCGCTCTGCCCGCGTCGACCATGCCACCCGCGAGCCAGGCATCAAACTTCGGCCTCAGCGAGTCCACAGCCGCCTTCTCGGCATTGGAAAGCTTTTGCCGTTCCGCTTCCCATGGCAACTTGAGCGCCCTGGTTTTTTCCGGCTCCATGTCCACCTCGATGTTGCTGCGCACCGTGGTCGTAAACGTGCTTAACATCCGGTAGTAATCTCGTGCCGGGATTGGATCATATTTGTGATCGTGGCAGCGCGCGCAACCCACCGTGATTCCCAACATCGCTGAGCCAGTCGTGGAAAGCATGTCGTCCATCGCGTCGTAGCGTGTGCGCTCCACTTCATTCGCGGTGATCTGCGTCGGAAAAACGCCCGCACCCAGAAAACCCGTGGCCGAAAGCGCGAGCGGATTCTCCGGCTCGAACTCATCGCCCGCGATCTGCCACTTCACGAACTGGTCGTAGGGCATGTCCATGTTCAACGCCTTGATGACAAAATCGCGATAGTGAAATGCGAAGGGCCGGTCATAGTCGTGCTCGAATCCGGAGCTCTCGGCAAATCTCGCCACGTCCAGCCAGTGCCGCGCCCAGCGTTCGCCGTAGCGGGGCGATTCGAGAAGGCGATCAATCAACGCTCCCACGGCTGCTTCATGGTCGTTGGCCGCA
>JAIOQF010000021.1 GCA_021413535.1 Verrucomicrobiota bacterium | reverse complement strand
CTGGAAACGCCGGCTGCTTGCTTAACTATTGGTGATTTACTTCCATGGATTCCGGCTGATGTCGCGAAAAACCCAGGACTGCCCGCGACTCATCCGGTAACGCTGCCTGATCTTGTTCTCGAAAGCGCGTTGAAGAGCGGTAATCCCACGGTGCCGCTTTACGAACTTTTCCGAGCCTGTCCGGCGATGTTTCTCATGGCGGTGGGACCGCATGATTCAAGAACGGTGCCGTTGCTGCCGAATAAAATTGCTGGCTTGATATCAGGAAACAAGACGACGAGCGCGTCACAAAATCCATTCGCGATGACGCCCCAAAATGGGGGGCCTGTGCCATCAAGTCCTTTCGGGATTGCGCCGACATTACGGGAAGATGAGATTGCCAAGACCTCGCCTTTTACGCTCGCGCCCGCAGCTGAACCCGCGAAGGCGGCCAGTCCCTTCATGACCGCGCCAGCCATGACGGTATCGAGCCCGTTTTCACTGGTGCCGGAGCCTACAAAAAGCTCGCCGCAGAACGCGCCACAATCTGAAAGCGCATCTCCTTTTTCACTCTTCGCAACACCCTTTGCGTCCGCGCCCGTCTTGCCGGCCGGGGACGCGCTACCTGCCTTTCCATCGATGTTTCAAGCGCCGGGCGTGAACTCTGCGGCAGGTGCTGGATCGACTTCGCAGGACAGTTCATTTTTTTCCGCACCCAAGCCTGAACCTCAAGCTGCGGCATCGCCGTTCATGCAGACACCTGCAGCGCCAGCGTCGCCCTTTGCAGCAGCGCCTGCAGCGTCGGCTATTTCACCTGCAGCACCCGCCAATTGGGGCTCAATTTTTCCGGTTCAGCCGGCAGCGCCGTCAGAAGCTGCAACATTTCCCGGTGTCGGGGCCATCCCGGAGGCGCCTACAAAGCCCTTCAATCCCTTCGAACGCATCCAGGCATTGGCCAAGGCCGCGGAGCAATCAGCGGCGACTGCGCCTGCGGTAGATCCCTTTGCGAAGAAGCCGCCCGTCGATACCGCAAGTTTCTTTGGCGGAAGTCCGCTACCTCCCGCTTTGGAGATGCCGCTGCCAGCACCGGCTCCGATGGTGCAACCGGCAGTCGCCGCCAGCCTTGTCGACGAGAAAGTTAAACTGAATCTCGCTGCATCACTGAAGCATTGTGCTGCGCAAGACCTCGGCACCAATCCGGAAAATATTCCATCTTGGGTTCAATTTACGCTGGACCAAGAAATGCTGGCCACTAAGAATTCCGCGGGCCGGGTCATCGTTCCGCTGGAAGCTGTGGTTGCGGGATTGGACGAACCGATTCGCGTCCTGTTTGCTCAAGCGCGCAGCGGCGTGCAGGTGGAACTTCCGTCGGACATGGATTTGCCTGCTGTTTCGGAAAAGACTCCCGCGCCTGTTTTGCCGCCTGAAACGCGGCATGATCCCTTCGCGCCGGTTCCGGATAACTTGTGGAAAGAATCAGTGCAGGAATCACCCGCGCCCCCGCCACCATTCTGGAACAGTCCTGCCCCGACGCCGACAACGCCAACCTCGTTCGACGCTGCGTCAGTGCCGGAACCCAAGCCGATTTTTACTGCCTTCGTCGCAGAACAAAAATTTGATCTGCCGCCAGCCGCCGCGCCGGCAAAGAAAGAGTCGGTCATCATCCCGGCGAATCCATTGACGGGTGCGCCGGAGTTCGTTTCTCCGGCACCCGTGCTGCCACCGCAGGGATCTTTCGCCGCCGTCGCCACGCCACGAGGAGACAACGGCAACCGGCGGCTTTTGCTCACGGTTTTGCTCGGATCACCCGATGCGATGGATGCTGTGAAGATCATCAATCTCACGCGACAACTCCCCGGCGTCTCCGCAGCGCTCTGCCTGGACAATGGACGTTCCATTGCTGAATCAGGTGACGATTCACCGGAGGCGCAGCGCTTCCTCCGCGATACCCCAACGAAGATCAGCGGTCTCACCGCGCTGGCCAGTCTCACGGGAATCGATGATGCCGAGACGCTCCACATTCAGAGCGGCCAGGTGGAAGCGACCTTCTGCCTGCAGGGCGCGATCACTTTTGCCGTGTTGCATGATCCGAGCCGACGCGAGCCTGCGTTGAAAGAAAAGATCACGCTTCTCGGTCGTGAACTCGCTGCCATCATCGGCGAATCATTAGCTCGGTAATCTCCCAAGTCATGGCGTCGATCCATCACGCGGAGCGCTACGTCAGCTTTAAGATTGTCTATTGCGGCACGCCGCTCGGCGGGAAGACGACCAATCTCCAGCATGTTCACCAGTGCCTCGATCCGGAAACGCGCGGTGATCTGGTCTCACTCGCGACTGCGCAGGATCGCACGCTCTTTTTTGATTTTCTCGCCGTGGAAGCTGTCGTGCTCAATGGTTATCGCACCCGCTTTCATCTCTACACCGTGCCCGGACAAATCGTTTACAATGCCACCTATCAGCTTGTGCTTCGTCAGGCTGATGGAGTGGTTTTTGTCGCCGATTCGCAGCTGGATCGCCAGCGGGACAACATCCATGCGTGGCAGAATTTTGAAGCCAATCTTCGTTTGAACGGGCAGAACATCGAGCAAATTCCCATTGTGTTGCAATATAACAAGCGCGACGCGCCCAACGCTGCGCCCGTGGAATACATGGAGTATCTGCTCAACAACGGCCAGCAGCGTTATCTGAGTTACGAAGCCGCAGCATCCCGCGGCCACAACGTGCTCACGACGCTCAATGCAGTCTCGCATCAGGTGCTCGCGCGGTTCGCCTCGCGCGTGCATGAGTTCGATGGCCCATCCAGCACAATCGCCCACGAAGATCGCGGTAATGGTGCCGACATGAGCCGTCCGCCGCAGATGGCGCAAGCGGTGTAAGCATTGCCGCTGAATCATCAGCGGCAAAATGCAGGAAATAAAAGTTCAATAGTGTTAAAACAATAAGGCGGCGTGTCGAAAAACTATTGCGGCTTGATGGAGATGTCTGAAAACTGGATGGGCCCGTGCCAGTCGCGAGCGATATGAATGGCACCTAGCTGAAAGCCGGACTGGGGAAATGATTCTGGCATCTCAACGAGGCAAATTTCCTTGATGGCGAATTTGCTTTCGTAGATGTCGCGGATACGGGCCTTAGTCCAAACGTGATTGACGGTCATCAGGAAAACAATGTTGTCGGCCAGTTTGATCGAGTGTTTCAGGAAGGCGCGGATCTGGCTCCAAGGCGGATTGGTGATGATCCAGTCCACCTGCTCCTGCCAGTCAAAGAAATTCTCCCCGCGTTTGATTTCACATGAGCTGGCAACAGGAAGGAATCGCAAAAAATTACCCTGCCCGCAGCAAGGTTCCAAGATTTTACCAGTCGGTTTGAAATGCCTCACGATGCGTTCCGCGAGGTGCAGGGGCGTTGGCACATCGTCATTGCTGATGTAGTCGCGGTTGGGCTGGGATTTCATGGACAAGCTTTACAGTAGAATTTCAAAATGCCCAGCAGATCAATTTTTCTATAAAGAGACAAAATTATACTAGGTGACTAGTAGTATTTTGGCCTGGATGAGACTCCCGGGAGCGCATGACGGACCCAGCTTTCCGGGAGATTTAGACTTCTGAAAAACAGATGAAAGCTCAGAGTGGAACAGTAACTGGATCATTGGACGAGCATTTTCGCCGCAAAGTATCAATATCAAACCGACAATTATCATCCATCGGCCGCTGAAAAATCGACGAGTTGAATAAAAAATGCAAAAAAATCAGCTAATCGGAAAGTCGATCAGTCATGTTGAAAATATGTCGAGAAAATCAACTCAATAGTCTCATTTTAAGTGATTTACATCGTTGTATAAATGTAGAAATATGACCGGCGTCGAGTTGGAGGTTGAGAGAAAATGAATTTCAGGCGCAAAAAAATACCTGAAACAGTTGACGGCAACCCAATCTGATCTAATCTCCTGACCCGCTCGCCGGAAACGCGAATGGGAAGTTCAAGAAAGCGCAGGCAATTGCCGGCTCTTTTGAGAACGAAAACCCGCTCTTTTTCAGATTAATATTAGTAGGACGGCTAAACTGTGCCCTGTGTAACAGGGTATACAGATAGCTAGGCAAAAATGTAAATTGTTAGTATAGATCTTGGGCAACCAAGGTCGAATTTTTGAAGAGTTTGATTCTGGCTCAGAACGAACGCTGGCGGCGTGGATAAGACATGCAAGTCGAACGGAATAACTTGGTAGCAATATTAAGTTATTTAGTGGCGAACGGGTGCGTAACACGTGGATTACATTCCGGGAAGTGAGGAATAGCCCAGGGAAACTTGGATTAATGCCTCATGTGGTCGCAAGACTAAAGGCGCAAGCCGCTTCCTGATTGGTCCGCGGCCTATCAGCTTGTTGGTGAGGTAATGGCTCACCAAGGCTACGACGGGTAGCTGGTCTAAGAGGACGACCAGCCACACTGGAACTGAGACACGGTCCAGACACCTACGGGTGGCAGCAGTCGAGAATCTTTCACAATGGGGGAAACCCTGATGGAGCGACGCCGCGTGGAGGATAAGGTCTTCGGATTGTAAACTCCTGTCATGCGAGAACAAAGCCCGCAAGGGCCTGATAGTATCGCAAGAGGAAGAGACGGCTAACTCTGTGCCAGCAGCCGCGGTAATACAGAGGTCTCAAGCGTTGTTCGGAATCACTGGGCGTAAAGGGTGCGTAGGCGGCGGGGAAAGTCAGATGTGAAATCCGGAGGCTCAACCTCCGAATTGCATCCGATACTCCCTCGCTAGAGAGTTGTAGAGGAGCTTGGAATTCTCGGTGTAGCAGTGAAATGCGTAGATATCGAGAAGAACGCTCGCAGCGAAGGCGAAGCTCTGGGCAATTTCTGACGCTGATGCACGAAGGCTAGGGGAGCAAACGGGATTAGATACCCCGGTAGTCCTAGCTGTAAACGGTGCGCGCTTGGTGTGGCGGGGCTCGACCCCTGCCGTGCCGGAGCTAACGCGTTAAGCGCGCCGCCTGGGAAGTACGGTCGCAAGATTAAAACTCAAAGAAATTGACGGGGACCCGCACAAGCGGTGGAGTATGTGGCTTAATTCGATGCAACGCGAAGAACCTTACCTAGGCTTGACATGCACTGTGTCTCCGGTGAAAGCCGGATAGAGTAGCAATACTCGCTTTGCACAGGTGCTGCATGGCTGTCGTCAGCTCGTGTCGTGAGATGTTGGGTTAAGTCCCGCAACGAGCGCAACCCTCGTGGTTTGTTGCCACTGGTGAAAACCAAGCACTCAAACAAGACTGCCCAGATAAACTGGGAGGAAGGTGGGGATGACGTCAAGTCCGTATGGCCCTTACGCCTAGGGCTGCACACGTACTACAATGCTCAGCACAATGTGAACCAAAGCCGCGAGGTCTAGGAAATCAG
>JAIOQF010000208.1 GCA_021413535.1 Verrucomicrobiota bacterium | reverse complement strand
GTCGCGCGTGTAGTCGGCGATCTGTTGCCGGGTGAAGTTGAGCATCTTGTCATGGTCCGCATCCGCTTCGTGTCGCAGGCAATACCACGCGGCGGTGTGCTCGACGGTCTGGCGGAAATCCCACACGGGCTTCCAGCCCAGCTCGCGCACGGCCTTGGAGTGATCCAGACTCAGTCGCGCTGCTTCGTCATAAACAGCTTCAGGTTTGATCTGGGTTTCGCAGGCACCAGGCCATGCGGCGAGCCATCCATCTATCAAGTCCTGCACCGAACGCTCGGCCTCGAGGTCAGGGCCGAAGTTGTAGTTCAAGAGCCGGGTGTTGTCGGGTCGGGTGAGTAAACGTTGACCAAGCGTGAGATAGCCGCTCACGGATTCCAGCACGTGCTGCCATGGACGAGTCGCGTGTGGTCGGCGCAGGAGCAACGGTTGTTTTGATTCAAACGCGCGCACAGCATCCGGCACGATGCGATCTTCGGCGTAGTCGCCGCCACCGATGACGTTGCCCGCGCGTCCGGTCGCGAGTGGGCCGAGTGTCCCGTCCTTCGCGAAGAACGAGGAATGCCAAGCTGCTACGATCATCTCTGTAGCAGCCTTGCTCATGGAGTAAACATCATGTCCACCGAGCGGATCTTCTTCCATGAAAGGTCGGCCGCTGTTGTCGTTGTGATAGCACTTGTCACTCGTGACCACCAGCACTGCGGCCTTGCTCTTGATGGCGCGCACCGCTTCGAGAAGTAGTGCGGTGCCGAGGGCATTGGTCGTGAACGTATCCAGTGGTTCACGATAGGAAATTCCTACGATGGGCTGCGCGGCGAGGTGAAAGATGATTTCTGGTTGAGACTCGATGATGGCGGTTTCCAAGGCTTTTGGTTCCCGCAAATCGTGCAGCCACGAATGCCTGAAAGTGTTCTCGGGAATAATCGAGAAAAGTGAGTCCCCGGTGGGTGGAGGTAATGAGTATCCAGACAGCTCTGCGCCGAGCGTCTGGAGCCAGAGGCTGAGCCAGCCGCCCTTGAATCCGGTGTGACCGGTGAGCAAAACCCGTTTGCCTGCATAGATGCCGCCGAATGTGCTTACCATGTTTTCCAAGGGGCGTTGCCGGAAGACCAAAGATTGTTCAGGAGTTCCATCTCACGAATGTTATCCATGCACTGCCAGAAGCCGTCATGCGGAAAAGCCGCGAGGTGTCCGTGTTGCGCGAGATTTTCCAAGGGGGCGCGCTCGAGGACGCAATTGTCGCCGTCCAGTAAGGGGGCGATTGATTTGTTCATCACAAAGAAGCCCCCGTTGATGCTGGCATGGCCATCTTTCGGCTTCTCGAGAAAACTGTGCACCAGCCCGTCTTCGATTGCCAGCTCACCGAATCTTCCCCCAGGGCGCACCGCAGTGAGAGTCACGCTGGCGGCTTTCGCCCGATGACACGCCACGAGTTCATGGAGGTTCACATTGCAGAGCCCGTCGCCATAAGTGAGGAAAAAATCATCGTCGCGGATGAACTTGAGCACGCGCGTGTTGTGATACAAAGGCTCGGAATTGGCGCTCAGGCGCAGGGTGACGTCACTGGTGTTCCAATGATAGTTTCGGAAGTAGTCCTTGATGACCTCGCCCTTGTAGCCCAGGCAAAGAATAAATTCCTTGTGCCCATAACTGGCATAGTGCTTCATGATGTGCCAGAGAATGGGACGGTTCCCGACGGGCACCATGGGCTTGGGGCGATACTCCGTCTCCTCGCGCAGTCGAGTGCCGAGTCCGCCGCATAAGATAACAACCTGCATGACGCGAGTATGAAAAGCGATTGAGTCCGCGCAAGCTGCTGCTTTAGCGCAGGAAATCCGCGAGAGCCGCTACGACTTCATCCCGCTGGGATTCGCTGAGTTCAGCATAGATGGGAATGCTTAGCACTTCCGAGGCGAGCTGATGCGCGATGTCGCAGCCGGATCGGGATGATGCAGGCAAATAGGCAAAACATTTCTGCCGATCCAGCGTGAGCGGATAATAAATATCACAGCCGATCTTCCGGGTGGTGAGATGATCGCGCAGAGCGTCGCGCCGGCCCTCGCCGATGACGCGGAGGGTGTATTGATTCCAGATGTGGCCGTTGTCTGGGAGTTCCACGGGAAGCACGAGTGAGGCTGATTGCGCGCCGCCGCCTGCCGCACCGCGGCAAACGCAATCTTTTGCATTCGCCTGCACTGCGCCGGGCAGGGCGCCGAGCGAGCGTGTGTAGAAATCCGCATTGGCCCGGCGCGCCGCAGTGTAGCGTGCATAATGGGGCAGCTTCACCCGCAGGAGAGCCGCTTGAAGAGCATCGATGCGGAAATTTCCGCCGATCGTCGAATGATAATATTTCGGCTCCATGCCGTGATTTCTCAGCGCGCGAGACTTGGCGGCTAGGGTGTCGTTGTTGGTCACGACCAGGCCGCTGTCGCCCAAGCCGCCGAGGTTTTTCGATGGAAAGAAACTGTAAGTGCCGAAGTCGCCGATGGTTCCACAGGCGCGCTCGCGATACGTCGCGCCAATGGCTTGTGCTGCATCTTCGATCACGTTCAAGCCATGCTGGCTCGCGAGCTGCATCACTCGATCCATCTCCGCGCTCTGGCCAAACAGATGCACGGGGATGATGGCCTTGGTTCGCGAGGTGATCTTGGCCGCAGCATCGTTCAAATCGATGTTGAAACAGATTGGGCAGACATCGACGAAAACAGGTGTGGCTCCCAAGCGCGAGACACAGCCAGCGGTGGCGAAGAAAGTGAACGCCGGACAGAGCACCTGGTCACCGGGGCCGATGTCCAGCGCCATCAATGCGATGAGAATCGCATCTGTGCCGGAGGAAACTCCAATGGCATGTTTGGCGCCGACTAGTCGCGCGATTTCATCTTCCAGCGCCGTGATCTCCGGCCCACCGATGAAGATGCCGCTGCGGAACACCCGTTGGAAGGCGGCGGTGAACTCCGCTTCGAGCGGATGGTTTTGTGCATTGACGTCAAGCAGGGGAACTGGCATTTCGCAGGGTCAGTCAGGTTGATGTTTGCTCATGTGCAGTTCGGCTTCGGCCATTTTCAGATCAGCGTCGACCATGATTTTGGCGAGTTCCTTGAACTTCACCTTCGGTTCCCAGCCCAGCTGCTTCTTCGCTTTACTATAGTCGCCAATGAGCAGTTCGACTTCCGCCGGGCGTTCATAGCGGGCGTCGTGTTTGACGTATTTTTTCCAGTCCAGATCAAGCAGGCCAAATGTTTCTTCGACGAATTCCTGAACACTGTGGGTTTCTCCCGTGGCTACGACATAGTCATCGGGCTGGTCCTGCTGGAGCATGAGCCACATCATCTCCACATAATCCTTGGCGTAACCCCAGTCGCGCTTGGCATCGAGGTTGCCCAAGTAAAGCGCGTCCTGCATGCCCAGCTTGATGCGGGCGGCAGCGCGGGTGATTTTGCGCGTGACAAAAGTTTCGCCCCGTCGCGGAGACTCGTGGTTGAACAAGATGCCGTTGCTGGCGTGGAGGTTGTAGCTTTCGCGATAGTTTACCGTGAGCCAGTAGGCGAAGACCTTGGCGCAACCATAAGGGGAGCGGGGCCAGAATGGCGTGGTCTCCTTCTGGGGAATCTCCTGAACTTTTCCGAACATCTCCGAAGAAGAAGCCTGATAGAAGCGGACTTTTTCGACCAGACCGGTCTCGCGGATGGCCTCTAAAATTCGCAGCGTGCCGATGCCGTCAATGTCGCCCGTGCTTTCTGGAATGTCGAAGCTGACCCGCACATGGCTTTGGGCGCCGAGGTTGTAAACCTCGTCCGGTTTAAGATTATAAAGCAACTTGACCAACGCCGAGGAGTCAGAAAGATCGCCATAGTGCAGGAAAAGCCGCACGCCGTTGAGGTGCCGATCCTGATAAAGGTGATCAATGCGGGAAGTGTTGAA
>JAIOQF010000207.1 GCA_021413535.1 Verrucomicrobiota bacterium | reverse complement strand
AGATGGAGTTTTTCACGTCGCGCGCCTCGATGACGGCGTCGGGCGAGACGTTGCAGAAGAGGGATATTTTATCCTTCACATCGTGGTCGAGCGGCAGTTCCGTGCGGCAGAGAATGATGCCGGGGCTGATGCCGATTTCGCGAAGCTTGGCGATACTCTGCTGCGTGGGCTTGGTTTTCAGTTCGCCCGCCGCGCGCATGTAGATGATGAGCGTGGTGTGAATGAAGAGCACGTTCTCCGGTCCGACATCCTGCGCGAACTGACGGATGGCCTCGAGGAAGGGGAGTCCTTCAATGTCGCCCACGGTGCCGCCGATCTCGGTGATGATGATGTCCGCCGTCATCTCGCGCGCGACCTTGCGGATGCGATCTTTGATTTCGTTGGTGACATGCGGAATGACCTGCACGGTGCCGCCGAGGTAATCACCATCGCGCTCCTTCTTGAGCACGCTTTGATAGACTTGGCCGCTGGTGAGATTATTCAGGCGCGAGAGATTGGTGCTGGTGAAGCGTTCGTAGTGGCCGAGATCGAGATCCGTTTCCGCGCCGTCGTCGAGCACGTAAACTTCGCCGTGCTCATAGGGGTTCATGGTGCCAGGATCGATGTTCAAATACGGATCAAACTTTTGCAGAATCACCTTCTGTCCGCGGTGCTCCAATAGGGTGCCGAGCGAGGCTGCGGCAAGCCCTTTGCCGAGTGAACTAACGACGCCGCCGGTGACAAAAATATATTTCATGTTCTTCTGAGTGGTAATGGCGAAGTGAAAAGTGGAAAAGGATTATTTGGAAAGAAGTGCTTCCACGGCGCGTGCCTGCTCCTCGGTGTCGACGCCCGGCGAGTTGTCGCGGGTGATGACCACTCGAATGCGCGCGCTGTTTTCCAAGGCGCGAAGCTGCTCCAGCGACTCGGCTTTTTCTAGGGGCGACTGCGACCAGGAGACAAATTGAAAGAGGAACTCGCGGCGGAATCCATAGATGCCAAGATGCCGGAAGTGTGTCACGTCGGCGGCTGCGTTGCGCGGGTGGGGGATGAGCGCGCGCGAGAAGTAGAGCGCGTCACTTTGCATGTTCATCACGACTTTTACGACATTCACATCATGGCGCAGGGCGTCGTCCTCCAGTGGCGCGGCGGCCGTGATCATGGGAATGGATGCGTCGGCGGCGAGCGTTTGGGCCAGTTCATCGATCAGCGCTGGAGAGATGAGCGGCTCGTCGCCCTGAACATTGATGATGATGCTGTGGTTCGGAAAAGATTTTGCGGTCTCCGCCACCCGGTCCGTGCCGCTGGGATGATCGGGCGACGTGAGAACGGACACCGCGTTAAAGAGACGCACGGCGTCGGCGATTCGCTCGTCATCAGTCGCGATCACCACCTTGTCCACATGGCGGCACTGTTTGCAGCGCTCCCAGACATGCTGAACGAGCGGTTTTCCGGCGATGAGGTGGAGCGGCTTGCCGGGGAACCGGGTGGAACCCCAGCGCGCAGGAATGACTACAAGGACATGCGGATGAGATAAGGACAAGGCAACAGCGCGGTTCACCTTTCATGGCGCGAAAGGGCGGGGGAGGCAAACCTTTTCATCGGCTGAATCAGCATTTTTTCGGGGGTTCTGGCATATTTGGGATGCAGATTAGAGAATATTATATATCATCATAAGTCCATATTATTAAGTAGGTTGGGCAATTATTACACGCTGTTCGCGACTAAAGCTGGGTGTATTTCGTCCATTTTTCTTGAACAGCATGGTTGGGCAATTATTACACGCTGTTCGCGACTAAAGCTGGGTGTATTTCGTCCATTTTTCTTGAACAGCATCCATTCAGAGTGGTCTCAACCTGCCCGCAAACAAGCCCTCGGTGGTCGCCCATAATCACGACCCCAGGGATCATGACCATGCCCCCAAAATTGCGGGGCTGGCCGAAACCAAACCCCACCCATAATGCTCGTATTCCAATTCATCGTTCTAGCCGCACTCTGTGCGGGTTCTGCCTCCTGTGAAAACATTACCAACAGCCGTGCGCCTCGCATCTCCGATGTGAAAACCACCGCCTACACGCATACCGAGAGCGACCACTTGAAATATCGCACGGCCACCGCCGCCGGTGGCACTCTCAAATACGGCGCTACTCGCAGCGCCGCCGCCGACTGGTCCGTCTATCCCGTCGGCACCATCTTCAAGATCGAAGGCGACCAGCATCTTTATGAGGTCGATGACTACGGCTCGGCCTTAGTCGGAACAAAGACGATCGACCTCTACAAACCTTCTCAAGCCACCATGAAAGAATGGGGTTCACGCAAGGTTGATATTAATGTCATCAAATGGGGCTCTGAAACTCAAAGCCTGGCCATCCTCAAACCGCGTGTGAAAAGTGCACCGCACATCGCACAGATGATCAAGGCCATTCAGCAGAACACGGCCGGGTAATGGATGCCATTTCTCCTTGCCGGAAGTGATTCTGCATTTCATGATGACCCATGCGATCATGGGTCATCTGGCTGTCACTTTTTTTAATCGCGATCACCATCGGCTGGTTCTGGCTGTTGAGCCACGATCTCCGCTTCTCGCGCGTCGAACCATCTGAGATCAAGCCAGCCGCCGAGCAAAAGACAGACGACAAGAAGGGAAAGTAACGATCTTCAGCTCCTCCAAGGAGCGGCGGTTTCCAACCGCCGCTCCTTGAAAAAACTCACGCGCTCAATTGATCAGTTTGCTATCCACCAGCCACTCGCGGAAACGGAGGGGCCAGTCGCCGAATCCGGTCGTCATGCCAGCTCGATAGCCGAAGCCATGTCCAGTGTTGGAATAGATGTGCAGTTCAGCCTTCACGCCGGCTTCTTTGTATTTGAGATATAGCGAGGCCATGCCCTTGGAGATGTCCGGTCGGTCGTCGTATCCGCAGACGATGAACAGGGGAGGCATGCCCTTTTCCACGGTGAACAAACCCGAAGTGCCGGGATAGATCAACGCTTGAAAATCCGGTCGACTACTCGCGCGCTCGATGGGATCGGCGGACTTCGTATCTCCAGAATCCGACTTCATCGCTGAGAACGCCGCAAGTTCGCCGCCAGCAGAGTAGCCCAAGATGCCGATGTGATCGGACTTGAGGTTCCATGCCGCCGCTCGGCTGCGGACCAAACGGATGGCGCGGCGCGTGTCGGCCATCGCGTGATCTTGAATCGTGTAAGTGGAGCCCGGCTCACGAGCGAGGCGGTATTTCAAGACAAACGCCGCAATGCCGTGATCGCGCAACCATTCCGCTAGCGCATAGCCTTCGTCACCGAGACAGAGCCTGGTATGTCCGCCGCCGACCGCGATGATGACCGCGACGCCCGTGGCATCTTTGGTCGGGATATAGGGCGTGATGGAGGGATTGTGGACGTTGCTCACGTCTCCGTCCTTGATCTTCTCAGCCTCCGTCGCCCGCGCTTCAGACCCCGGCGCGCCCTTCGACCAGAGGGGAATCTCCGCGGGCCGTAGATCGTCGGCGAGGGCAAAAGTGAACGAGAAGAGCGGAAGAATAAGGGCGGGGAGTTTCATATGAAAATTTAAGCGCAACAGCAATTAGCGATCCTGCTTAAGCTTTTTTGTAGCCACGCCATATTCGCAGTGCGCCCCACGCTAAAATCAAACCGGCGACAACATAGCAGCTCGGCATGAGAAAAGGCTTCGTCCACTCAAAAAAAGCGGGGATAAGCTTATTGGGATCCGGCCGCTCCGAACGCAGCGCCAAAATGATGGCTGCCGTGGACAAACCTCCGGCAAGTATCTGCGGTCCCGATACTTTCTCCAGGAATTTCATTCCATCCTTTTCCGCACCCTCCAGAAGCAGCTTGGTCGCGGCAGGTTCAGTCGTGTGGGTGGATAGATTGAGCACTCCTTTCATTTCAGGTTTCCCCAGTTTGAGGAGACGCGGCAAATCTTCCTTCCCAAATGATTTCGCCGCCATTTCAGCATAACCTGGAGCACGAGCCTCGATTCGGAGAATATCATCACCGAACTTTTCCGCCAACGGAAGCAATTGCGGCGCGCGGCTTGCCAGTGAACTTGTTGCCTCAGGCACACGACGGGCGAGAACGATCACCGCATCCCCATGCTGTTCGATGGTTCGCGCCAGTTGTGCTTCAAGAGATTTTGCTGTTTGAGCTTCCATCTCTTTCCCGGAACTGATCGTGGCCCGCTCGATCAGCTCCTTGGCCGCCTTTTCAGCCGCTTCTTTAGCGAGTGGATTCAGGCTGTGTTCAACGATGGCTCCCGCAGCCTTGTTGGCTTGAGCATGAAGAATACCGAACGACCAGAACAATGAAAAAACGAGAATGAGTGTCGTGCGCATGCCGTGCTTTATGTGAGATCAACCTCGATTGCAAAGGATGGCAGCCGCTTGTTCCAGGCTGTTGAGTTCATCCGTGGCTTTTTCATCAAACTGTTTCACCGATGCCGCCAGGCCATCGCGAATAGCTGGTCCTGTTTTATTCAATTCGTCGACGGCCCAATAAACATCCCAGCCCGTCCAAACCGTGCCTCCCACGGCGATGGCTGTGGTTGCGATATCCACGTCAGCTTGCGAAGATTGTCCTCCAACCCCAGCTCCACCGCCTTGAAATCTGCCGTGTCCAATACTTGCGCCGTGGAAGCGAGAAGATTTGCCTTAATCATGCTGAGTTCATATTCGCAATCCGTCAGAACTTGCAGCAGCTCTGCATCTGCTTTGGCCAGGGATTGTATGGCGGGACGAAATGCCACTGCGAGATAGTCCTGGGTCTTGTGAGTGCCTCGCACCTTGTCCACGGCCATCTTCCACGTCAGCCCCATGGCATTCGAATAGCCTTGGAGATACGCCGAAATTCCTGCGGTCAGATTCGGCAGGCGATCATCTTGAGCTTTTTTAATTCTCGCAACCTTGGATCTGGCCTCGTTGATCGTCTGCATCATCCGGGCGTAAGCGTCGTCCGTGAGGCTGCCAATCTGCTTCTTCGCCGCATTCAGTTTTACCAGACGTTCGTGTTCCGCCTGGAGCTTGGCTTTGTCAGTCGCTCGCTGCTGTGTTTCACTGAGTTGCTTTTTCAGGCCGAATGGGTCAATCCCTGACCAGGGGACAAATCGCAACAGGGCTACGGCGATCAGGAGAATCCCAAAAAAACAAGCGACCAGATGGGTCTTCTTGGGTTGCCTTGACGCACAGATTTGGGCGCTCTTTGCAGTGTTTGGTGTGTTCATAGTCCAGACCCCGTATGAGAAGGGCAGAACTTACGCCTGAACTTGGAAGTCGCAACGAATCACCGCTCTTGGCACGGTCACCGGGCACGGCGGAACCGAGGGGATTCGCTGCGGGACGTAATTAAGGGCGAACGTGAACGATAAGAGCGCGAGGGTGTGAAAGGGGAGTTTCATGCCGAAAATTACGCGTGGCAGTCAAAACAAGGAACGGCGGTTTGATGCTGCGGGCGGGAACCTCCGCAGAGCGGTAAAGGGATTCAAGCTTGCGGCTTGGCGATCATGTTTCGAATCGATTCGATAGCAACACGATGAAATTCCTCCACGGAGGGGCTCTCATTGTTTAGATTTTCCCTGTAGAATTCTAACAGTCGATTTTTGTCAGTTGAAAGTTCTAAACCTAAGCGAATTTCGCAAATTAGGGCGGCAAGTTGATCAAGCAGAACCGCAAGGTCATCTGCGATGCAAATTCTTGTCTTGTTTATTTGTTCGAGCTTATCAGCGACTGCTATTTTCGATTCATTTGCTAGACGTTCACGTTCTGCATGAATCCGAACCGCTGACTCGGTAAGATGAACGCATTCGACTCCACCTTCCAAGCCACGATCCTGTAGTTCTAATATTTTTGCAGCTAATTCCTTCGCGCGCGCTTCGAAAATGTCCATATCCGCTTCGATTGCCTTGAGCTTTGATTCGCACCGTTGTATTTCAAAACGTGCTTCGCAGTGCTTCATTTTAACTAACTGCAGGGCGGTCACCAGTCTGTTCGCCATCTCAAGAACTCGCTGGGGTGCTACCACCTCAAGCTTTACAAGGCAGTTATTCAATTCGCGTAGTTTTATCTCTTCGTTGAGTTCGCTCACAGTCATGGACGCGACTCGAGCCACGAAGCCGAATCCCTCGTGCAGTGCTACAACGAAGGGTAGGTAACAATCTCTACGCATTGAAGCAAGGCGGTCCGCCTCGCGCTCATTTTCGGCGTTTTTTTTGCGCTTGCGACTGAATTTTCATCGAGTGCCGGTTCGTCAGCCAAACAGCAGCGAGAGATCCAAAAACTCCAACGGCACCACTTGTCAGTAATAGCTTTAACCAACCAGATCCTTTTTCATCGGAAATTTCCAAGAGGTGGTCAATATTGAACAGCGTGGCAAGCGATGGAAGCATGAAATAGAGTAGGTGAGCAATTGGCGTCGGGAGAATTATACAATCATAAAGACTCAATCGTCAAATTCTATGTTTTACATTACATATATTGTATAAAGTTATTGAATGGAGTGTTTGGGATGGAGCGGGTGGCTGTTAACCGCCATGTCGGAGGTTTGCTCTACTGCCCTCTGCCGAAGCACAGAGGACGCCGTTTGTCTGAATCAAAACGCGGGATCACTCCAAGAGCGATTCCAAATCGTCGTCGTTCAGTCCGGGAAGCGTGAGCGGGTCGTCCTCGACGGCGGAAGCCATGAACTGGCGCTTGGTGGCTTGGAGCTTCAGGATGCGCTCCTCGACGGTGCCGCGCGCGATGAGGCGGCTGGCGGTGACGGGGCTGGCCTGGCCGATGCGGTGAGCACGGTCGATGGCCTGGGCTTCGACGGCGGGATTCCACCAGGGTTCGACGAGAATTACGTGGTCGGCGGCAGTGAGGTTCAGGCCGTAGCCGCCAGCTTTTAGACTGATGAGGAAAACGCGCCGCACGGGATCGGTCTGGAAGGCGGCGACCTGAGCCCCGCGGTCGCGCGTGGAGCCGTCCAAGTAACTGTGGCCGATGCTACGGGCGTCCAGCCAGTCGCGCAGGAGCCGCAACATGCCGGTAAACTGGCTGAAAATGAGGATTTTGTGCGAGCCGCCGAGGGCGTCGTCCACGATGTCGGCTAGAGCGGGCCATTTGCCGCCGGTTTCTTCGCTGGGTGCGCCGACACTCTCGTCGGCATCCAAATTGGACTGAGCCGACAGGAGTGTCGGCGCGCCCAATAGCCGCAAATCATTGCAAACCTGCCTGAGCCGCAGCAGAACGGTGAACATGGTCATGCGCCCTGCCCCAGCGCTGCGACGGCGGGCATCGCGGATTTCGGCCTGACCTTCCTCCAGCAGACGCTTGTAAACTTCCTTCTGCCGGGCGGACAGGTCGCAGAGGATGACCTGCTCGATCTTATCCGCGCATCAGGCTCCAGAGGTCCTGGACGGAGTTTTCGACCGGGGTGCCAGTCAGGGCCACACGGACAGGAGAATTCAGGCTGCACACCGCTTTGGCAGCCGCCGTGTCCGGATTGCGGATGTGGCTAGCCTCATCAAGGATGACAGCTTGATAATAACTTTTATTATGTTTATCTAAATCTCTTGACATCAATGCATAAGATGTTAATATCACGTTGAATTTGTTTGTTATTAACTTGTGAATAACACGGTCTGAACCATGCATAATATTAACGTGTAATTTACTTGCAAATCGTTCTATTTCATCGCTCCAATTTGATATAAGTGATGTCGGACAGACCACTAGTGCTGATCTCGGTGCATGTTGTTCACGATTGGGCGGTTGTTCACAAGTTGCTAGCCAGCGCAAGAGCGCGATGACCTGCACGGTTTTGCCCAGACCCATGTCGTCCGCCAGCAAGGCTCCCCGTCCAGCTTCGGCCGACGCGATCAGCCACCGGACCCCTTCCAACTGGTAGTCCCGCAGCTTGCCGGCCAGATCGCCGAGCCGCCGCCTCACTTCCGTAGCGTCCGGCAGCACCAGTTTGGAAACCGGCTGGCCGACGGCGAGAAATTCATTCAAAACATGGCCGTTGTCGGCGGACAGGGCCACATGCTCCTCCTCGCCCAGCCGCGCGCCGGATTCGCTCAGGAGCGATTCGAACTCGTCGCAAGAGTCGCTGTCCAGCGCGTAAGTCTGGCCCTGGTTGCCGCGCACGGTTCGCTGGCCGCTACGGATGAGCCGGAGCACTTCTTGGCGCGGCACGCGAAAGCCGTCCGCGGCCTCATAGGCGAACTCCATGTCCAGCCAGCCGCGGGGTGGCTCGGGCGTTACCGACGGCACGCCGTCCCTGCGTCGCACCATCGGCGCAATGCGTTTCCATCCGCGGAAGGCCGCCTGCCAGCGTTCCGAGAAGACGACTTCGTGCCGCCGTTGGAAGGTCGGCAGCGCCACGGCGAAGAATTTTGCCACTTCGCGCTCGCCCTTCAAAAACCAGCCACCCTCCGGGGTGGCACTGAATCCGGCGGTTTCCAGTTCGGAGCGCAGTCGGGTTTCGCGGGCGGGATGGCGTTGATAGAAAGTAAGCGTGCCATCTCCCGCTGGGATCGGATAGGGCTCGCCAGACGGTTCCTGATTCGGCGATGCCAACGGATGCCGCACAGTGCCGACGACTACTTCCACCCGAGCCGTGGCCTGGCGCGGTGAACCGTCGAGTTCGATGACGAAGCGCGGTTCTGCTGGAACCAGCCGCAGATGCGACAAGGCTTCGTCCGTCTCCAGCGACAGCACATTTTCCAAGGCATCGAGGTTTCTCGCCAGCCAGCGAAGATCGCGCACGGCACCCCCTCCGTTTTTTTTGTCCAGACAATCTTGAATCAGTTTTGATACGGTGCCGTCACCCTCGGGCAGTGGTGCCAGCGTGAGCGACTCTTGATTGAAGAGCCAGCGTTCAGCGATAAGGAGCGGCGGTTTCCAACCGCCGTCATGAATAGTCGGCGGTATCATACCGCCGCTCCTTGATTGTGAGATGAACTTCACTTCATTCGGCAGAACCAGGCTGACGTGCATTTGCAGCAGCTCCGTGCTGTCCGCCGCGACTGTGATTTTCCGGCGCTGCTCCACGGCTGTCCCAGGCCTGCCCTCCCACACACGCAGGTGATCGCGCAAGGCATTGAGAAAGCCTCCGAGCGTCGCCGCGTCCAGCGATAGTGGTCCGCTTTGGACGGGCAAGCCCTGTTGCGTGAGCCATTGTGCCACGAGATCGGTTTCGTCTCCGCCCGTTTGAAACTGGAGGAAAACTGGAAGCTGCCCCCTGCCCTCGCTCAAGGACTCGATGCGTTGCGCCGGAATAAAAATGTCAAACCTGCCCACTGGAACCTGCTTGCTCAGAGCGGGTGCAGCAATCTTCACCGGCTCACTCGGGCGGGTTGTCGCTGGAGTGGTTGCTGGCTGCAATGTCGCCAGGGCGACCACGATGGCATGAGCGCAGACCAGACCGCGCTGCGCCTCGGAACAGGAGCAGCGGCAATCGGCTTTCGTCGGCCCCTGCATGGTAAGCGTGGTCGCGTATTTCCGTTTTCCCTCGCGCACCAGCCCCCGGAAAACATCCCCCGCCCGCTCGGTTTGCTCCACAGCATTGGCCGCCAGAAGCGCGCGCGCGGCCTTCATCACCTGCCAGCCGCTGGTATCGCTGAGAATTTTTTCTGTGATGAGCATTTTTTTAGTTCGCTAGACGCAAGGATTGTGATGAAGTGCGCACTTCTACCACCGGCATGAGAATCGTCGCCATTGCAAATCAAAAAGGAGGCGTGGGTAAAACCACGACCGCCATGAATCTCTCCGCCAGCCTCGCGGCCAGCGGGGTGCGTGTGCTGCTGGTGGATCTCGATCCGCAGGCCAATGCCACTAGCGGCCTTGGCATCGCGCAAGAGGATAACTCCAGTATGTATCCCTGCCTGCTCGGCACCGCCGATGCACACAGTGTGATTCGCAGCACTCGGCTTTCCAATCTCTCCATCATCCGCTCGCATCAGGAACTCGCGGGCTGCGAAATCGAACTCGCCCAGGCCGGCAATCACCTGACCCGGGTGCGCGAAGTGCTGCGGCCACTGGAACAGGGCGGGCTCTTTGACGTCATCTTCATCGATTGTCCGCCGTCGCTCGGAATATTGATGACCTCGGCGCTGGCCGGAGCAGACGAATTGTTGGTGCCGATTCAATGCGAATACTTTGGCCTCGAAGGCCTGGCCAAGATTGTCAACATCGTGCAGCAAATCCGCGAGTCCGGAGCCAATCCCGGCCTGACGCTCGAGGGCATCGTGCTGACGATGTTTGATTCCCGCGCCAATCTGGCCAACCAGGTCGTCAACGATGTGCGAACGTATTTCACGGAAGTCGTCTATGACACCCTGATTCCTCGCAGCATTCGCCTCGGTGAAGCGCCGAGCTACGGCAAGAGCATCATCGAATACGAGCCCAATGGCCGTGGTGCCACGGCGTATCGCGCCTTGGCGGCGGAATGGAGCCGGCGGCACCAGCCGAAACCGGCGATCGCTGAGTAACGCGGTCGTCGTTCTGAAATATCCGGCAGGGCGCTGCTGCATCGGCACTTTGCCGTTTCTACCGGTTGGTTCATTACATAATTTTTACAAGAAAACCACCAGGTCGTCGTCATGCACGTGATATCACCATCTGATTCACACCATGAAAACATCATCTGTAATCTCCGCTCATCGCATCACCCAATTCGCCGTCTGCGCCTTCGCGCTGGCTGCGTTTAGCATCGTCGCCAAGGAACCGGCGAAGGAATCTAAATCCACCGCGGTCAATCACCCGGAACCCGGGGAGCAGCGACCTACTCGAACTCAAGCCGACGCCGAGAAACTGGGCTTGGAATCTTTGCTCAAGCAGCAGCACGAGGACGGTGGCTTCGGCCAGGGCGGCGGCTGGCGGCAGAATACAAATTCTGGAGGCGGCCGGGTTGAAGGCGAGAACGTCGCAGATCCATCGGACATGGGTAATAGTTGCATCAGTCTGATGTCACTCGCACGCGCCGGGCAGACGCCGAAAGAGGGAGAGCAGCGCAAAGCCGCAGCCCGCGCATTCGATTATATATGCAAAAACATCGAGCAAGCCGATGCGGATTCACTGTTCGTCACCGAGGTGCGCGACACCCAACTGCAAGTGAAAATCGGACCCTTCGTTGACACCTTCCTCGCGGCCTGGGTGCTGTCGGAACTCAAGGGCCATGTGCCGGATGACTCCGAACCCCGCCGTGACAAAGCTTTGAACAAGGTGGTGCGGAAGATCGAGAAGAATCAAAAGAACGACGGCACCTTCGCCGGCAACAACGGCTGGGCGGCGGTGCTTTCGCAGGGGCTCGCAAGCAAATCTCTAAATTCCGCTGCGCAAAGCGGTGCCATCGTCGCTCAGAACACCCTTAATGCAGACCAGGTGCAGAACAAATCTGGTGTGGACCGCAAGACGGGTGAGATCGCTGCGGTTACTACTGCCACGATAAGTGGCACTTCATCGATCGGCTCAATCGGCGCAGTAGGCACCGCACCCTCCGACGCCGGCATCAGTCTCTACCGCGAGTCATCCAAACTCGGCGGCCTCTGGGAAAAGAGCAAGACCAACGCCATGCAGCGTGGAAGAGTCGATGCCATCATCGCCGACCCCAAATCAAGCGATGAAGACAAATCGAAAGCACGGGAGCAGTTGAAAGAATTTGACGATGACGAACAGGCGAAGGTCGCCGCTTCACGAAGCGTTGCTGGCAAGCTCGGCGACGCAAAATACATCGCGGGTTTTGGCAACAACGGCGGCGAGGAGTTTCTCAGCTACATGAACATCACCGAGGCCATGCACGAGACTGGCGGCAAGGAATGGGAGACTTGGAAAGATCGCATGGTCCGCACCATCTGTGCCGCTCAGAATGCCGATGGATCGTGGGCGGGAAATCACTGCATCACCGGCAGGACCTTCTGCACCTCCGCCGCGCTTCTGGCGTTGATGGTGGACCGGATGCCGGAGAACAAACCGGCCAAACTTGGCGTCAAGGATGCGCTCCATCCGGAGATTGAAATTGTGCCGGTGAAATCGACTCAGAAGGAATAACCGGGCCATGTTTATAGAATTGTCCCGCCGCCAGTTTGCACGCTCGCTCGCGTGCGGTCTGGCGGGTTTGTCATTACTGAAACCACAGCGCATCCGCTGTGCTTCAGACGGTGATGCAACCCGGGGTGCCGTTCGATTTCTCGTGGATGCCCAGTCCCCTGATGGTGCGTGGCGCTCCAAAGTTCGCGGTGTCTTTCGTGACGGTGATGCGTTGACTCCGCTGGTGCTACGCACGCTTCAGGATCTGCCAGAAAAGACGCGACCCCATGCGACGATGGAACGCGGTTTGCGATGGATGAGCAATCTGACGAAGAAGCTTCAAGACAGCCCTGAGCCATGGAGCGGTCTGCGTTACCCTTTGTTCACCGCGTGCCATGCTGCGCGGCTTGGAATGGACGCCGGATCCACGCAATGGTGGACCGATTTGCTCCGGCGTTTGCAACTGTCCCCTGCAAACGGATGGCCCGATACCGATGCCAGATCTGGAGGCTGGAGCGATGCCGCGCGACCCGTTCGATTTACGAACACCGAGGAACTCCCCGACTTGAACAATCCCAACTTGTCAGCCACGGCCTGCGCGTTGGAGGGGCTCGAAGGAGTCGCAAATGATAAGGTTCGGCACGGTGCGCTCGCATTCGTCATGCGATGTCAGAATTTTCGCATTGATGCGTCATTCCGCGACGAGGTGGATGACGGTGGATTCTTTTTTACGCTCGACGATCCGATCCGAAACAAAGCGGGTGTGACGCTGACGGATGCGGATGACCATCGCCGATTCCGCTCATACGGCAGCGCCACTTGCGACGGATTGCTGAGTCTCGTTGCTTGCGGCTTGCCGCCGGATCATCCGCGCATTCAGGCGGCAATCCGCTGGCTGCAGCGAAACGCCGGTGAATCTCCGCATCCCGGAAACTGGCCGCCCGCCCGCCGAGCAGGTGCTGCTGGGCTCGATTTCTATTTCGCACAAGCTTATGCGAAGTCGCTGCGCTGGATGGATCGGTCCGTGCCTTCACTTCAAGCCTGGTGCGGCGAACAACGCAGACTGCTCACTTCATCGCTACTCGCGCGGCAAAATACAGATGGATCCTGGGTGAATCCGGAACCGGAAAGCTTCGAAGATGATCCGTTGCTGGCCACGTCATTCGCGCTCAGGGCGCTGACGGCGGACAACAGTGTTTGATTTCCGATGGTGGGCGGTGCATGAATCGGGCTTCAATATCATGCCCGCATTTCAAACCATCAAAGGCTTCCGCGACTTCTTTCCCGAAGACTGTGCGTTACGGAACTATATCTTCGAACGCTGGCGCTTCATCGCGAGCGGCCACGGATTTGTCGAATACGAAGGCCCCGCATTAGAAAGCACCGACCTTTTTCGAAAAAAAAGCGGCGATGAAATCGTGCACCAGCTTTTCTGCTTCACGACCAAAGGCGACGAAGAAGTTTCGCTGCGTCCGGAAGTGACTCCCAGCCTGGCGCGCATGGCCGCAGCCAGACAACGTCATTATTCCAAGCCCTTGAAATGGTTTCAAATCGGCCCCTGCTACCGTTACGAGCGTCAGCAGCGTGGAAGGTTGCGTGAGTTTCACCAGTTCAATTTGGACATCCTCGGCGAAGCCTCGCCAGCGGCGGATGCGGAACTCATAGCCACCGCCATCGCCTCGCTACGCGCCTTCGGATTGACGAAGGACGACTTCGCGATTCGCTTGAGTGATCGAAAACTCTGGACGGAGTTTCAGGCGCAGGTCGGCATCGCGGAAGAACGCTCCGGAGAATTTCTTCAGGTCATCGACAAGATGGAACGCGCCGCCCCGGAGGCCACGAACGAGAAACTCAAGG
>JAIOQF010000174.1 GCA_021413535.1 Verrucomicrobiota bacterium | reverse complement strand
TTTTGATCGGCAAGTAATGCTCCGGTGATTTTTCCCAACCCAAAAGAAGGGAGCGCGGGCACCCCTGCCCGCATTGAAACATACGGCGACGGAGTCATGACAAATAAAGCGGACAAGTTGCGAAGCCGCGAAGCGAATGTTCGCGCTCCTCTGGCTGGTTGCTTCCTTCTCGTGACATGACATAATGCATTCCTTGAGAGGATGGTCCCCATAGACACCGCCCTGCCTGAACGTATTGCCTTCTTGGGTGGATACGAACCGAGGCGCTGTGGAATCGCGACCTTTACTCATGATTTATGTGAAGCGGTGGCCGCAGCCGCACCCGGATCTGATTGCTTTACGGGGGCAATGAATGACCGCGCCGAAGGCTATAAGTATTCACCGCGGGTGCGCTTTGAGTTGTTGGAGAAGGATCTGGATTCTTACCGCCGCGCTGCCGATTTTCTAAATTTCAACAACGCGGACGTGCTCTGTGTGCAGCACGAGTTTGGCATTTACGGCGGACCGGCGGGAAGCCATCTCCTGGCCTTGCTCAAGGAAGTGCGGATGCCCGTGGTGACGACCGTGCACACTGTGCTGCGCGAACCGAACGCCGTGCAGCGCAAGGTGATGATGGAACTGGTGCGGCGCAGCGACCGTCTAGTGGTCATGGCGAACAAGGGTGCGGAGATGCTGCGAGAAATTTACTCGGTGCCTGAAGAAAAGATGGACATCATCCCCCACGGGATCCCGGACATTCCATTCGTGGACACCAACTTCTACAAGGCTCAACTGGGCATGGAAGGCCGGATGGTGCTGCTCACTTTCGGACTGCTCGGGCCCGGACAGGGAATCGAACATGTCTTCGAGGCGCTGCCGGATATCGTGCAGCGGCATCCGAACGTGGTCTATCTCGTTCTGGGAGCCACGCATCCAAATCTGATCGCCAACGAAGGTGAAAAATACCGTCTGAGCTTGGAACGGCTGGCCGAGGATCGTGGAGTCAAAGAGCATGTCATCTTTCACAATCGTTTTGTGTCGCTGGAAGATCTCAAGGAATTTATCGGGGCCGCGGACATATACATCACACCGTATCTCAACGAAGCGCAGATCACCTCCGGCACGCTGGCCTATGTCTTTGGAGCGGGCAAGGCGGTGGTCTCCACGCCCTACTGGCATGCGCAGGAATTGCTGGCGAATGGACGCGGCATCCTGGTGCCGTTCCGCAACTCCGAAGCCATCGCTGGTGGAGTTTGCGCGTTTCTCGATGATCCCGCACTGATGGAGAAAACGCGACGCGACGCCTTCCAGTTAGGCCGGGAGATGGTCTGGCCAGCCGTCGCCCAGCGTTACCTCAAGTGCTTCCAGCACGCGCGCGCCGATCGCAGGGCCGTGCCCCGACAGGCCTTCGCCGGATGGACGCTTGCCAGCAGACCCTATGCCCTCCCGCCCTTGCGGCTGGATCATATTGTGCGCATGAGCGACGGGACCGGTATCTTTCAACACGCTATTTTCAATGTCCCCAATTTCCACGAAGGCTACTGCACCGACGATAACGCGCGTGCCTTCATCCTGTGCAATCTGCTGGATGAAATCGGCGGCGATCCTCCGGCGGAGAACCTCGATAAGCTGGCCACCAGTTATCTGGAATTCCTCTCCGCAGCTTTGAATTACGACTCCGGCCGCTTCCGCAATTTCATGAGCCATGGACGGCAATGGCTGGAGGAGATGGGAAGCGAGGACAGTCACGCGCGTGCGCTCTGGGCCGTGGGCACTGGCGCGGGACGCTCGCGCAAGGAAGGTCACCGGCGCTTGTGCATCCAGCTTTTCGAGCGCGGCCTGCCGGCGGTCGAAACCTTCACGTCGCCTCGCGCATGGGCTTTCACACTGCTGGGCATCCACGAATATTTGCGCCGCGTCGCCTCTAACTCGGCGGTAAAAGCGATGCGAGAAACGCTCACCAAGAAGCTGGTCACGTTGTGGAAAAACTGCGCTACCGAGGACTGGCCTTGGTTTGAACCGAGCGCCACCTACGACAACGCGCGCCTGTGCCAGGCTCTGATTCTCAGCGGCCAGTGGATGCCTGACAACGAAGCACTGGAAATCGGCCTGAAATCTTTACGCTGGCTCGCCTCAATTCAAAAAACACAGGCGGGACACTTCCGCCCCATTGGCAGCAACGGATTCTATCAGCGGGACGGTGCCAGGGCGGACTTCGATCAACAGCCTGTTGAAGCCCAGGCCATGGTATCGGCTTCCCTTGAGGCCTTTCGCGCCACCCGTGATGCATCGTGGTCGCGCGCAGCTCGGCGAGCGTTCGAATGGTTTCTGGGCCGCAATGATCTCGGTATTCCACTCTACGATTCCAGCACCGGCGGCTGCAGCGACGGATTGCATCACGACCGCATCAGCGAGAATCAGGGCGCGGAGTCGTCACTGGCCTTCCAGCTTTCACTCGCCGAAATGAATTACGCCGAACACATATTCGAAGATTCCATGCACCCCGCCTTATGAACGCCATCCGCTTACGCCGCCATAAGGTGACATTTCAACCCCAGAGCGCGCGAGTCATCATCCGCCCGTTCATCCCATCCAGCACTCGAATTGTCGCCGGCATTCTCAATCGTGCGCTCGCCATGAGCGAAGAAGATGCGATCGCTCATCTTGAGGTGCTGCATGAGGAGTTTGCTTCGCGACATTTCGACATCGAATCAGTCCTGCTCTCGCATTATGAAAAAGTGCGCCCGCAAATCCCTCTGCAGCGCCCACTCTCCCGCGTGCGTCAGCTTCTCATCGGAGCACTTTTCTCAGGGGAGTATGCCTTGGAATCCGCCGCCTTGTTCAACCCTTCGATCGTGCCACATCCCGATCAGGACGATGTTCCCGAAGGAGGCCTGCGCTTTATCATGAGCCTGCGCGCAACGGGTGAAGGACACATCTCCTCCATCGAGTTCCGCACCGGCATCATCACGCCCGAGGGCTCGATCAGCGTGGATCCCATTTCTCGATTCGTCACCGTGCCGGAAATCGTGCCCAATCCCACTTACAAAAAGAAGCGATTCGTCACCAAGCTCCAGGAAATGGGATTTGAAAACGGCCACTCCGCCAGCGTGATGGACCCGCTCGGAGAAAGTTTCACCCTCCAGGAACTCGATGAAAGCGTGCAAAAGATGCGCCGTGGGACGAAATACGTCGGCCGCGAACTACGCCGGACTTTGGAGTGCGTCCGCTGGCTCGCCGACTCCAACTATGAGCTCAATTTTCCCACCAAACTCGCGGTAAGTGAACGCATCATTTTCCCAGTTTCACCCAATGAGAGCAACGGCATCGAGGACGCCCGTTTCGTCCGCTTTGTCGACGATGACGGCTCGGTCATGTATTGCGCCACTTATACCGCCTACAATGGACGAACCATTCTCCCGCAGTTCATCGAGACGCAGGACTTTCTCCACTTCCGCGTTCTGACCCTCAATGGAAGCGCCGTGCAAAACAAAGGCATGGCGCTGTTCCCCCGGCGCATCAACGGCCGCTATGCCATGCTTTCCCGGCAGGATGACGAGAACCTCTTCATCATGTTCTCCGACAACCCGCATCACTGGAGCGATCCGCAATTGCTCCTGCGGCCCGCCGCGACATGGGAATCAGTGAAGATCGGCAACTGCGGCTCGCCCATCGAGACTGAAGCTGGCTGGCTGGTCATCACCCACGGCGTCGGCCCCATGCGCAAGTATTGCATCGGTGCCGCGCTGCTCGATCTGAATGATCCCACCAAAGTTCTCGGGCGCCTGCGCGAACCGCTTCTCTCTCCGGAAGGCAACGAGCGCGAAGGCTACGTGCCCAATGTCGTTTACAGTTGCGGTGCACTGCTCCATGGCCGCGAAGTGATCCTGCCTTTCGCCATGAGCGACACCGCGTCCGCCATCGTCAGCCTGTCGTTGGATGAGTTGCTGGCGGCGTTGCTAGCTAATACACAGTCATGACCAAAAAAACGCGGATGGCCTTTCGACCATCCGCGTTTCGTGATTGATGAGTTTGCGGACAAGAGTGTCCGCGCTCCCTTGTGTTAATAGCGATAGTGCTCCGCCTTGTAAGGGCCTTCCACCGGCACGCCGATGTAGTCAGCCTGCTCCTGGGTGAGCTTGGTGAGCTTGACGCCGATTTTGCCGAGATGAAGTCTGGCGACTTCTTCGTCGAGCTTCTTCGGCAGGACGGTGACACCAATCTTGCGGGTGTCTTTCGTGGCCCAAAGTTCGATCTGCGCGAGCGTCTGATTGGTGAAGCTGTTGCTCATGACGAAGCTCGGGTGGCCAGTGGCGCAGCCGAGTTTCACAAGACGGCCTTCGGCCAGCATGTAGATGCTGTTGCCTTTCGGGAAGGTGTATTTGTCCACCTGGGGCTTGATGTTGAGCTTCTTGATACCGGCGAGCTTCTCCAGCTTGTCCACCTGGATCTCGTTGTCGAAGTGACCGATGTTGCACACGATGGCCTGGTCTTTCATCTTTTCCATGTGCTCCACGCGGATGATGTCCTTGTTGCCCGTGGTGGTGACATAGATGTCGCCCGTGCCAAGGGTGTCTTCAATCGGCATGACGCGGTAACCTTCCATCGCCGCCTGAAGGGCGCATACAGGGTCGATCTCGGTGACGATAACTTGGGCACCCATGCCACGAAGAGCGGCAGCACAGCCTTTGCCCACATCGCCGTAACCACAAACGACGCCGACTTTGCCAGCGATCATGACGTCGGTGGCGCGCTTGATGCCGTCGAGCAAGGATTCGCGGCAGCCATAGAGGTTGTCGAACTTCGCCTTGGTGACGCTGTCGTTGACGTTGATGGCTGGGAACAGGAGCTTGCCGGCGTTCGCCATTTCATAGAGGCGATGCACGCCCGTGGTGGTTTCTTCGGAGACACCCTTCAATTCCTTGAGGATCTCATGGAAAATGCCGGGCTGCTCTTTACCAATCTTCTTGAGCAAATCCTTGATGACTTTCACTTCATGGTTGTCACTCGGGGAATCGACCCACTTGTCGCCGTTCTCCATTTCGTAACCTTTGTGGATAAAGAGAGTCACATCGCCACCGTCATCGACGATGAGTTGCGGCCCTTTGTTCCCAGGAAACATGATGGCCTTCCAGGTGCAATCCCAATATTCTTCGAGCGTCTCGCCCTTCCAAGCGAACACCGGAGTGCCGCTGGCTGCAATCGCGGCGGCAGCGTGGTCTTGAGTGGAGAAGATGTTGCACGAAGCCCAGCGCACATCGGCACCGAGTTCCTTGAGCGTCTCGATGAGCACGCCGGTCTGAATCGTCATGTGCAACGAGCCGGTGATGCGCACGCCCTGAAGCGGTTTCTTCGGGCCGTATTTTTCGCGCGTGGCAACAAGGCCGGGCATTTCGTGCTCAGCGATGTCGAGTTCCTTGCGGCCGAAATCGGCCAAGGTGATGTCTTTTACTTTGTAGTCAGTCATGGTGCGGTTGCTCATAAGGGTTGTTTGGTTAAGTAAATTGTTTGGTTATTTGGCCGCCTTTTTCAGCGCGTCGACCTTGTTGATGTTTTCCCAAGTCAGATCGGCGTCATTTTTGCCGAAGTGGCCATAGTTGGTAGTCTTGGAGTAGATCGGACGGAGCAGGTTGAGGTGCTTCACGATGTCCGCAGGCTTGAAGGAGAATACTTTGTTCACGGCTCCAATGATGGCGTCCTCGGAGAAATGATTCGTGCCGAAAGTGTCAACGTGGACACTGACGGGATTGGGATGGCCGATGGCATAGGCAAACTGCACTTCGCATTTGTCCGCGAGTCCGGCAGCCACCACGTTCTTCGCAACCCAGCGACCCATGTAAGCGGCGCTGCGGTCCACTTTGCTAGGGTCTTTACCGGAAAAGGCACCGCCACCGTGACGGCCCATGCCGCCGTAGCTGTCTACGATGATTTTGCGACCGGTGAGGCCGGTATCGCCCTGAGGGCCGCCGACGACAAACTTGCCCGTGGGGTTGATGAGAAACTCGGTGTCCTTGGTGAGCATGCTCTTCGGCAGCACTTTCTTGATGACCTGCTCGATGCAGAACTTCTCAATCTCGGCGTGAAGGACGTTGGCCGCGTGCTGGGTGGAGATAACCACGTTCACGATGCGCGTTGGCTTGCCATCCACATATTCGACGGACACCTGGCTCTTCGCATCGGGGCGCAGCCACTTGGCAGCTTTGCCAGCCTTGCGAATGCGGGTCAGTTCACGACCAAGACGGTGCGCGAACATGATTGGCGCCGGCATCAGCTCGGGCGTTTCATCGCAGGCAAAACCAAACATCAAGCCTTGGTCGCCTGCACCCTGTTCGGCGGTTTTCTTGCCTTCAGCTTTCTTGGCGTCCACACCCTGCGCGATGTCGGGTGACTGCGCGGTGATGATGTTCATCACGAAAACTTTGTCCGCGTGGAAGACATCGTCGTCGTTAACATAGCCGATCTCACGGATGGCATCGCGGACGATTTGCACATAGTCGAGCTTGGCCTTGGTGGTGATCTCACCGCCGACGATGGCGATGTTGCTCTTCACGTAGGTTTCACAGGCGACGCGGCTGTTCTTGTCCTGCGCGAGGCAGGCGTCGAGCACGGCGTCAGAGATGGTGTCGGCGACTTTATCAGGATGGCCTTCACCGACGGATTCAGATGAGAAGATGTAGCTGTGGGACATGGGGGTGGTTCAGTTAATATGGACAAATGATGATACGTCGATATGTTGCATTCGGTTGCCATGCCGTCAATCTTCAAATCATTTTCTCTGCTTTCCGACGCCACCCGCGTCCGGTTGCTCGCGGTTCTGCGGCAAGAGGAGCTCTCGGTCGCGGAACTTCAGGAAATTCTCGGTGTCGCCCAGAGCAACATATCCGCCCAGCTCTCGCGCCTCAAGGCGGCGGGCCTGGTCAGTGACCGCCGTTCTGGCAAGAACCGCCTCTACCGGATGGTTCCGCCCGTGGCCAAAGAAAAGGAAACCCATGACCATCTGCTGGCACTCTTAGAAGCGGCAGCGATGGAATTGCGCGAGGCTAAGCGCGACCATACGGCGCTGAAGCTCGTTCGCCGCAAACGGGCCGACACTGCGCGCGCCTATTTCGATGCGCTCGCTGGCAAATTTGGCCGGCATTACATCCCGGGCCGGTCTTGGAAAGCACTCGGAGAAATGCTCCTGCACCTGCTGCCACCGTCTTATGTCGTGGCCGATCTCGGCGCAGGCGAAGGGACGCTTTCGCAGTTGCTCGCCAAACACGTCAAGCAAGTCATCGCCGTGGACAATTCAGAAAAAATGGTGGCTTACGGCACCAAGCTGGCGAAGGAACACGGGTTCGGCAATCTCAATTTCCAGCTGGGTGACCTGGAGAATCCTCTGATCAAAGCGGGCAGCGTGGACGTAGCCATCTTCAGTCAGGCCCTGCACCATGCGCAGAATCCACGCAACGCCGTGGCCGCAGCCCACCAGATATTAAAAAGTGGCGGGCGCATCGTGATACTCGATCTGCTGAAGCACACCTTTGAGAAAGCGCGGCAGATGTATGCCGATGTCTGGCTCGGATTTTCCGAAGTGGAGTTGCACGAAATGATGGATGAAGCCGGATTCAAAAACATCGATGTCCGCGTCGTCGACCGCGACGCGAAGAATCCGCAGTTTCAAATCGTGCTGGCCGTAGCGCAAAAGATTTAGTGGAAGGAATCGCGGCGATCCCGACGGCAGGAGTGCCATCGTTCCATTTTATCGCTCTTATTTATCCTTGAACCATCCTACTCAGTAAATATAATCGCCTCATCGCACACTGGCTCCCGCTGGCTCCTCTGCGCGTTTCCCGTCAGTCCAGCAGCATCACTCCCACCTCTCAATATTATGCGTGCGATCCCACTCTCCCTCATTGCTGCTGCCCTCATCCCGGCATTCACAGCCAGTTCCTTCGCAGGCTCGTCCGCACCAGTCGGAAAAAATCCCGTCTCCACCGCCGACAGCGCCTGGTCCTCCACCATCTTGGGCTTCGGCGTCAAGACCAACGACAACTACACCGACGGCAATGTCTTCCTCACTGTTCCTCTCATCAGCACCATCGGTCGCGATGGCAAACTCGGCGGTGACTACCTCTTCATTGAACCCTACTCCTCCGTGGGCACCGGCGGCGAAGTCGCGGCATCCCTCGGCCTGGCTTGGCGCCATCTCTTTAGCAACCAATCGGTCGCCGCTCTGCATAACAAAGGCGAGGCCTCCTTCATGGAAGAAGGCTGGTTCCTCGGCACCAATCTCTTTGTCGACATGCTCGACACCCAGCATAACAACCAATTCTGGCAGCTCGGCGTCGGTGCGGAAATCGGCAATCGCTACCTCCAGCTCAGCGGCAACTATTATATCCCGCTCAGCGACCGCGAACTCGCCCAGCGCAATGTTTCCACCCAAAGCTTCAGCAACACTTCCAACAGCACCCAGCTGACTTCCGCAGGCGATCCCTTCGCCACCGGTCACGAAATCCTGCAAAACGCCACCTACACGACCTACGCCAGCACCACCACCACCACGGTGCGCACCGTCAGCGAAATCTTCGAACAAGGCATGGAAGGCTGGGACGCGCAGCTCGCCGTGCTCGTTCCTTGGCTGGATCAATGGGTGGATTTGAAGCTGATCGGCGGTTACTTCAGCTTCGATAACCAGCCCTTCGGTCCCCAGAAGTTCGGCACCGGAAATGTCCACGGTTGGAAAGCTGGTGCCGAGTTCCGTCCTGTGCCCGCCGTGGTGCTCAGCGCCATGTGGTATCAGGACGCGCGTCTGACCGGCAACGACTGGACTGTGGGCGTGCAGTTGCAAGTTCCCCTGGGTAAAGATTGGAAGGACTCCTTCAGGCCGCGCCGCCGCCATCTGGTGGAAGACCTCGCCGAACCCGTGCATCGCCAGAACGACGCCGTGAAAATCGGCAACGACGAAGAACATCACAGCACCACCAGCGTGAAGCATGTCACCCGTGTCGTGAAGAAGACCGATACCCAGATCGTTCTGAAAGATGATATTATCTTTGTGAACAACGGCCCCGCCGTCGGCAACGGCATCCAGGCCGGGAATGAGCAGACCGGCGATGGCACTGCGGAGAAACCCAAGGCCATCATCCAAAGCGGCGCAGACATCGCGCAAGCCAACAGCAACTCGACCGGCCGCGTCTGGAACGTTTACACACAGGGCAGCGACATCGCCAATCTTAACAGAAACCGCGTGCCAAAAATTGCCCAGCAAGGCCCTGGCATCGGCTACACCGAAAACATCATCGCGGACGTCGGCAGCGTCAACTTCATCGGCAGCGGCAAGCTCATCCCCGGAGTCGGCGGAAAAAGCTTCGGCACAGGCCCCGCCCCCGTCGTCAACGGTGGATTCTATGCAGACGAAATTCCCTTCTTCGGTGTCACCGGTTACACCATCAACCTCGGCATTTCCTCTGGACACGGCAGCGGCGACGGCATCCACGTCCATGTCGCCGACGGCGGCATCGTGAACATCGTCAGCAACATCATCAATGATGTCGACTTTGATGCAATCTACCTCGATGCATCCACCGGCAGCGTTCCGAGCTCCATCACGATTGCCCAGAATACCATCAACACTTCGGGCAGTTACGGCATCCATCTGGACACGGACAACAGCGCCTTGGTCAAGCTCATCGTCTCCAACAACACCTTAACCAACGCTGGCCTCGACGGCAGCGACGGCATCGCCATCCACGCTGGCAGCACAGCACCGCTCACCGCCAGCTTTGTGAACAACACCATCACCGGCAGCGGCAACGACGGCATCAACATCGAGTCCCAGACCGACGGCACGACCCTCAACCTCGCGTTCACCGGCAATAAATTCCTCAACAACGGCGGCGACGGCGTAGACCTCGACACCGACGCCATCAACGTGAACTGGAATTTCAACTTCACCGGCAACACCTTCACCGACAACCAGGACAACAACCTCGACCTCGAGCTCGAATCCACAATCGGCCAGGTTCTCATGGGCAACATCACCGGCAACACCTTCACTGGTAGCTCTAGCGATAACCTCACCATCGATCTCGGCACCAGCAGCAGCTACAAAGGCACGATCAGCGGGAACACCTTCACCGACTCCGGCTTCAATGGCATTCACATCCACGCCGATGGCACCGGGGCGGGCACCGGCACGGTGATTGAGACCACCATCAGCGGCAACACCTTCCACACTGCCAGCGGCAACTACATACTCACCGAAGCCAAAGGCACCTCCACTGCCACCGTGGTTCAAACCAATAACACCTTCAACAGCGCCTTCTTTGACGCCATGCACGCGGACAGCTCTGACACCGCTACCCTCAACTTCACCGCTACCGGCAACACCATAACCGACCAGACCGTCAACGGCATCGGTTTGCAGGCCTACGATGGCTCCACTCTTAATGCCACGATCACGAACAACACCATCACCGGCGGCATCAATGCCATCACCGCCATTAACGTCAGCTCTGTAGACATTGTCGGCAACACCATCCGCGACTCCATCAGCCGCGGCATCTTCATCACCTCGAACGGCACCGTCGAGACCGAGGCCACGGTGATCAATAATACCATGATCAAAGCAGGTCAAAACAGCCTGGAAGTGGTCAGCGAAGGCTCCGCCAATATCAACCTCACAGTCACCAGCAACTTCATCGATCAGGCCACTTCCCGAGGCGTCATCCTGGACAATCGCGACACCTCCACCATCGACGTGAAGTTCAATCTTAACACCATCACCGGCAGCGCGATTGATGGACTTTACCTGAGCAAGCTCGGAACCACGCTGAACGTAACAGGCACTCTTAACAACCTGATCGGCCCGCATCCAGGCGGCTTGCGCGTGAACTTCTCGGGCACCTCACCCACAGTGAGTTTTCTTGTGAACGGTGTCCTGATCACCACCCCGACGAACGTGCCGTGACCGCTTGATGTTTTGCAGGCCAGGTTCACAGGCACAGACAACATGATCGGCGGCTGCGTGAACCCGAATACCACGCCCGTCGTGCTGTAACGGTAGCACGCCACTCTCGTCGTGGTCACTACCGCAATTCAAGCGCCGCTCCGACGAAAGACTGATAGCCCTCGCCCCTACTTCTTTCCCCAACCGAATATCCGTTTAATCACACCCTTATCCTGCTGCGACTTTGGAATCAGCAAGGGAATGCGGTCAGTCTTCCCAGCCACCGGCAACGATGCCGCACTTATGTTCATCTGCTCCGCCATCTCTGGCTGGAGTTTCGCCAGTGGCTCCCACGCTTCCAGACCAGAATGCCACAGCAGCGTTCCACTGCTGATCTTTCCCTCGCGCGCCAGGAGTTTCAGACTGCTTTCAGTATGCGGACCCTGCGCGCGGCCCCAGCAACCAATTTACGAGATCGAACGAAATTTCTTCAGCAAACCAGGCTGGAGCTATTTCGGCCTGCCAACGGTAAGGTCCACAGACGAGGCTAATCTTAAAATCTTTTAGCCAACCGTCAATCCATCCCGGAGTCTTTTGCAAAAAAAGTAGCCAATTCTCACATTTGAAAGGTTTAAAATGGTCGATATTACGAAAATTTTAGTATTTTTCTGTTTGACAGGGAAATCAAAAAATCGCGTTTACACACTTTAATTGCTATCAATTCATCCAGCCGCTCCCAGCCAATCCCGCTGGACGGCCCAATTTTTAGCCTTATTCGACAAATTATGGTGATTAAACGCGACCACGAGCCCCAGCTTGATAGAACCTTCGGCAGTCACTCGTATTTTTAGTTCTTCCGCGATCACATCCCGTTTGCACGACTGAAAAAATGAATCCTCCCGTTTCAATTGATGATATGAACGGACAGGTGTTGAGTGCGGCCCCGTAAATTTTTCAGTTCTCCATTTTATGATCAAGTTACAATTGCTGCTAGTCACCGGTATCCTCTCCGCCGCCACCGCCCAAGAGGCGCACAACATGTATGGCTGGCGCGGCCCTCTTCAAAATGGCGCCAGCCTTGAGCACTACACGAACGGCAAGCTCGACCCCAAGCCCACATGGACTCGCGACACCCATGGCCGCGGCACGCCGGTAATTGTAGACGGAAAAGTCTTCACCTTCGGCTATCGCGGTGAAAAAGAAGAACTGATCGAACACCTCGCCTGTCTCGACGCCGCAACCGGAAAACAACTTTGGGAAATCGCCTACAAGGATTTCATCAGCGACACCGTCTACAACCGCTACTCCATCGGCTCCCACTGCGTCGATCCGGAGACGAAGCGGGTCTATCTGCTCTCGGCCTATGGAGTCTTTCTCTGCGTGGACTTCGACGGCAAGGAACTCTGGCGCCAATCGCTCATGGAGAAGATTGGACGCATGACCTTCCCGAACTCCAAGGTCGGCGCGCCCATAATCGAAGGCGACCTCGTCATCATCCAGGGCATCACCGCCAACTGGGGCGCGGACGGCCCCGCTGCCAACCGCTTCTATGGCTTCGACAAGCTGAGCGGCGAACTCATCTGGGCCAGCACGCCTGGCGAAATCCCACCGAAAGACAGTTCGCACTCCACTCCCGTTCTCGAAACCCGTGACGGCAAACGCGTCTTTTGGGTCGGCACCGGCTGCGGCAATGTCGTCTGTGTCAACGCCCGCACCGGCAAAGCACTCGTGCGCCACAAAATCTCCAAAGGCGGCGTCAATGGCTCCGTCGTGCTCTATAAGAACACTGTCATCGCCGTCCACGGTGAGGAAAATCCCGACAGCTCCGACAAGGGCCGCCTCCTCGCCATCAAGATGCCGGAGCACTTCGAAGCCGAACAGATGATCTTCGATCCCGAGATCAGCCCCGAAAAATGGATGGCCAATGAAGCCTGGCGCACTGGCATCGTGGCTGAAACCAGCTCGCCCACACTCACGGGTAATCACCTTTATCAGGTGACCGAAGGTGGCGAACTGGCCAGTCTGAACGCTGACACCGGCGCGATCGAATGGCAGAAAAAACTCAGCAACAAGAACATCCACGCCTCGCCTTTCTTTGCCGACGGATTCATCTATTGCGGTTTCCCTTCAGGTCAATTCTTCGTCGTCAAACCGGGCGACAAAGACGCGGAG
>JAIOQF010000173.1 GCA_021413535.1 Verrucomicrobiota bacterium | reverse complement strand
AGGATGGTTCGGGAAGCTCTATGACGAGTTCCGCCGCAACAAAGTCATCTGGTCCCCCACGCCAGAACAGCAGGCCGCGCTCGATAAGGCCATCGATACCTTCGGCTGGAACGAGTATCGCATTCGTGCCGAAGGCGCCCGCATCCAAGTTTGGATCAATAGCGTGCTCTGCGTCGACTACACGGAAACCGATCCAAACATCGCGCTCGATGGTCTGCTCGGACCACAAGTTCACGCAGGCGGCATTTGCCTCGTGCAGATGAAAGACGTCTTCATTGAGGAACTGCCTCCAACCAAGGACGCGCCGACTTGGGAATCAATCGGCGGTGTCGATGGCCAGAAAAAAATGAAAGCAGTGAAGCCGAATCGCGCTGCCGCGATGAATGTCGCCGACGCACAGCCTAAATCGCCCGAAGAAGAATTGAAGACTTTCACCTTGCCCGAGGGATTTGAAATCGAACTCGTTGTCGCCGAGAGCGATGGCATCGGCAAATTTGTCACCGTGGACTGGGATCAAAAAGGACGCCTGTGGACGCAAACCGCTTTGGAATATCCCGTGGACGGCAATGAAAACATGGAGCGCGCGCAAGCCCTCTATGCGAGCCAGGGCAAGGACAAGGTGCTTATCTTCGATGACACCACCGGCGCCGCGCCACATAAGTTCCACGTCTTCACCGACGGTCTGGCCATCCCGCTCGGGATGATGCCCTACAAAAACGGCGTCTATGTCCAGCACGGACCGAACATTGAATTCCGCGAAGATACAAATGGCGACGGCAAAGCGGACAAGACGACTGTGACTCTCTCCGGGTTCGGCGTTCAGGACTCACATTTATTCATGCATGAATTCCGCCGCATGCCTGGTGACTGGATTTGGGGCGCTCAGGGCGCATTCAACAAGGGAACGGTCAAGTCGAGCACGGGTGTCGAAACCGATTTCCCCAGCACGCGCATGGCGCGCTTCCGTCCCGATGGCTCGAAATTCGAAATTCTTTGCACCGGCCCCTGCAATATCTGGGGCTTTGAAGTCAACGGCGAAGGCGAAATGTTCATCCAGGAGGCCAATGACTACGGCTATCCCGTCATGCCCTTCCACATCGGCGCGAACTATCCGGGTTGTGCGGATCGTTTATTTAAGAGCTACGCGCCCGAGTTTCCCGGGCTCGCTACGTTCCGCATGGGCGGCACCGGACTCAGCGGCCTCGCGCTGGCCAATCGTGGAAGCAAGTTTGAAAGTGGTCCGCACTCTCCGAGTGCTGCATCCCCTGAACCGCACGCGGAGAATGCGGACCACATGACGATCTATGTCGCCAATCCCATCACGCGCATGATTCAGGCCATCAAAATCAAACGCGACGGCCCACGCTATGCACTGGAAAAACTGCCGGACTTCATCGAATCCACCGACCCCATGTTCCGTCCCGTGAGCATTCACTTCGGTCCTGACGGCGCTCTCTACATCGTAGACTGGTATAACAAAATCATCAGTCACAACGAAGTCCCCCGCAATCATCCCGACCGCGACAAGACCCGCGGCCGCATCTGGCGCGTGAAAGAAAAGTTCGAAGTCCGGCCTTCAGGCCGTGATAGGAAAGATGAACGGCCTGAAGGCCGGACTACGAACGTGATGCCCGACTTCACGAAGTGCGCGCCGGAGGAACTGATCGCCAAACTCGGCGACAACAACATCAAGCAAAGTCATCTCGCGTGGCAGGCCATCATTGACCGAAAGCTCGTAGATCTCGCACCAAAATTGAAAGCGATCATCAGCGATGGCAAAACGAAAACAGCGACGAGGATCGAAGCACTGTGGGCGCTGGAAGGATTGTCCGTCGTATCGTTTGATTCGGCATTCTACGATCAACTCACTCATGACAGCGATCGAAATATCCGCAGAGAAATCACTGCGCTACTCGGAAGATTTTATCAACGGGGGGACATTCGCCCTGGATCCGTTCATCTCGAAGACACCCTCCATTTTTTTGTTTCTCCGTCACACGATCCAGATCCCGAGGTGCGACAGGAAGCAATCCGCGCCGTGGGTCCGTTTGTTCACAAAGACCCAAGACTGATGAAGCTCATCGTCGGAATGGCCCTTCCCTCCCTCGACGCGCCCGTCGGCCCCTCGACTCGCAATGGCAAGCCAATGAAAATCGCCGAAGCCTACGAACGCGAGTTCGAGCGTTACTTGATCCGTCAGTCGTTGGAGCAACATCCCGAAGCCGTCGAAGCATTCTTGAAAACTACCGATGCCGAGAAGCTTCCTTTAGAGAGCCGCTTGCTCGCCACCCTTTCACTTCCCGCAAAAACCAGCGCCCCGCTTGTCGCGAAGCTGCTCGGCGAACTCAAGCGTCCGCCGAACGATGAGGAAATCCTGCGTCTCGCCGAAGGCCTGGGTGATCCTGCGGTGAACGCATCGCTGTCCGCAGCTTTGAAGAACGACGGCTCACGCGAGAACATCGCTGCCGCACTGCTGCGTCTGCGCACGAAACTGGACGCGAACAAGCTCACGCCGCTGCTCCTGACGACTGCGAAGGAACTCCTAGATGGCAACGCCGCTTCACAGAACCTCGCTCTGCAACTTACTGGCGAGTTCCAGTTTACGGAACTGGAGGCACCCATCGTCGCGCTGTTAAAAAGCTGGCTCGGCGATCATGCAAACACACCCCGAGTCAACGCCGCGCTGCGCGCGCTCGGTTTGATGGGGAGCAGGCAGAGCGAACTTTTTGCCAAGCTCGCCACCTCGGACAAGGATCCGCTTGTCCGCAATGAAGCGCTCAACGCACTCGTTTCATCGAAGGCCGATGACGCAGGCGCGCGCGTCCTCGCGCTGTGGAAAGACCTCGACAGCGCCGGCCGCCGTCTCGCAATGGATCGGCTGTGCACCACAAAGCCCGGCGCCCACGCAGTCGTCGCCGCCTTGAAGGCGAAGACATTGAAGGCGGATGATATGGATGCGTCCGCGATCGACCGCTTGCAGACCGTGCTCGGACCGAATGATGCGGAACTAAGCGGCGTGATGAGCGATCTCTCCGCGCTCTTCCGCCCCGTGCTGCGACTCGATGGAAGCAAGGAAGACTATGTGGACACCGGCGTCACGCTCGACGGGCCGTTCACCGTGGAGACCTGGGTGAAGCTCGACGGGCCTAAAATAGAAAATACTGACGGCATCCTCGGCTCGCCGGGACAGCTCGACATGAATTTCTATGGCAGCCAGTTCAGAATTTTCTCCGGTGCTGCAATTCAAGACGCACTCGTTGCCAAAAAGAAAATGGCTCCAGACAACTGGACGCACATCGCCGTGACGCGCGACGAGAAGGGTTTCTTCCAGATTTTCATGGATGGCGAGCTCGACCAATCCGGCGGTAAGCCCGCGCCGCACAAGATGGAAAACGTCCGCATCGGCTGGGCTGGATCCCGCGGCGCGCGCGGCATGTTCAGCGAGTTCCGCATCTGGAACCGCGTGCGCACGCCGCAGGAAATCCGCGACAACTTTGACCGCAGCATGAGCAGCGCCAGCCTGGCATATCATGGATCCGGTGAAAAGTGGCCCAAACTCCACGGCAAGGCGCACATCGTCAAAACGAGCAACCTCCCTCCCCTGCTCACGCCCGAAGAAGCAAAATCACTCGACGCCAAATTTGCCAAATATCGCGGCCTTGCGCAAAAGCCCGGCGGCGATCCCACGAAGGGAAAACTCGCGGCCGGAATCTGCCTGGGCTGTCACTTGATCCAAGGCCAGGGCGGCAATCTCGCACCGAACATCAGCGGCGCGGGCACCATGGGCTTGGAAGCGATTTTGCGAAATATCATCACACCGAATGCCGCCATGGAAGCGGGCTATCGCATCTTCCGCGTCGAATTAAAGACTGGCGACATCGTAGACTCGTTCTTCGTCAATGAAGACAAGGACGCCTTTGTCGTGCGTCAGCCCGGCTTGCCTGACAAACGCATTTCCAAGAATGACGTCCGCAGCACGAAATACATCCGCCGCAGTTTGATGCCCGAAGGCATTCTCGACGCACTACCGCCGGAAATGGTGACAGATTTATTCAGCTACCTGATGTCATTGAAAGGTTAAAGCGGGGTCGATGATGTCCTCACTCCTCGTGATTCGCTTGCGCGAGCCTGAATAAGACTTGCCAAATTCATGCGTTTTGAGAGTAATCTAAGGAAGCGAATGAAACAATTCATCTTCCTCTCTGTCTTCTGCGCCGTCGCGCTTCGCGTGAGCGCTGCACCGGAACTACCCGTCGTGGCAGACTCCGCTCTGCGCATCGAATTGTTCGCGCAGAACCCATTAATCCGACAGCCTGTCGGTGCAACTTTCACGACGGACGGAAAACTGCTGGTAATCGAGAGCCATACTCACTTCCGCCCGAAGAACTATGATGGACCGGAGCACGACCGCATTCTCTGGCTGGCGGACAGTGATGGCAACGGAGCGGCAGACAAGGCGAACGTATTTTTTGAAGGCACGGATATGACCATGGATCTGGCGACTGCGCCGGATGGTTCAATTTACGTCTCCACTCGCGATGAAATTCTACGACTGCGCGACGAAGATCACGATGGCAAAGCAGACCAGGTGGAACGCAGACTGGTTTTCCTGGACTCTGAATGTCGTTACCCGCACAACGGTTTGAGCGGACTGGCCTTAGAGAAATCAGGCGGGTTATACTTCGGCATGGGTGAGAACCTCGGCGTGGCCTACACGCTAACCGGCAGCGACAGCATGAAATACAATGACCAGGGCGAGGGCGGCAACATCTGGCACATTAACAAGGATGGTGGTGCGCTGCGTCGCGTGGCGAGTGGCTTTTGGAATCCGTTCGGTGTGTGCCTTGATCCACAGGGGAATATTTTTGCCACGGACAACGATCCGGATTCACTCCCGCCCTGCCGACTGCATCACATCATCGAGGGTGGCAACTACGGCTATCAGTTTCGTTATGGTCGCAGCGGATTGCATCCGTTCATTTCCTGGAACGGCGAACTGCCCGGCACGCTGCCGATGCTGGCCAGCACGGGCGAGGCTCCTTGCGCAGCGAAGTATTATGCTCCTCTGCCTGTTCCGCAGTTTCGCGGCTTGCCCGCAATCTGGCACGGCACCTTGCTAGTCGCCTCTTGGGCAGACCACACGATCGACAGCTACCATCTGCCTGATTCCGCTCATGCTTCAGACCGCGCGAAGAAGACCACGCTGGTGCAAGGCGGCGCGGACTTTCGCCCAGTGGCCATCGCCATTGCGCCGGATGGTTCCTTGTTCATCACGGACTGGGTCAAGCGTGATTACGAACTGCATGGTTCCAGTCGT
>JAIOQF010000172.1 GCA_021413535.1 Verrucomicrobiota bacterium | reverse complement strand
CTAGTATCGCCCTGAAGCACCAACACGCGCGCCAGTCCGAGCTGGGCGTCGAGGTGATCAGGATCGAGCGTGAGGATGCGTGAAAAAGTTTCGTGCGCTTCGTCGAGACGAATTTCGTCGAGGCACGCGTGGCCGAAAAGGAGAAGCAGCGCGACATTGTCGGGCGACTGAGCCAGGGCATCACGGAGCGATTCGAGGCGGGACATATTTTTGAACCAAGTGGAGAACTCCGACAAGGTAAGCCACCTTCATGCCGTCAGGCACGCATTTCCAGAAAATTCTTCAAGAGCTTCTTCCCGTCTTGCGTCAGAATACTTTCTGGATGGAACTGCACACCGTGAATCGGAAGCTCCTTGTGACGCACACCCATGATTTCGGTAGCGTCATCGGCGGCGACGGCGGTGATCTCGAGACACGATGGCAATGTGTCGCGCCGGATGATGAGACTGTGATAACGCGTGGCCTCGAAATCTTGTTTCATGCCGGCGAAGACTGATGCGTCCGTGTGATGGATGCGCGAGACCTTGCCGTGCATCAACCGTCCCGCGCGGATGACATCGCCGCCGAACACATCGCCGATGCACTGGTGCCCGAGACAAACTCCGAGAATCGGCGTGGTGATGCCGAACTTGCGGATGACGTCGTTGCTGACGCCCGCCTCCTTCGGTGTGCAGGGGCCGGGTGACACGCAGATGTGATCCGGCTTGAGCCGAGCGATCTCATCCAGTGTCACCTGGTCGTTGCGGCGGATTTCCATGGTCGCGCCCATCTCGCCGAAATACTGGACGAGGTTGAAGGTGAAGGAGTCGTAGTTGTCGATGATCAGGAGCATGAGCGTGGGCGCAGCGCACTATCCGCAATCTTGAGATCATGGCAAGGGGTGCCGCAACAGGGAATTAGGGGTGAGTAGGCCAAATCGACGACGATTTTTAGACAAAAATCTCGCGGCCTCGCGTCTTGTTGCACGAGAATCACAATTAATCCGCCATGAACGACCGAGAACTGGAACACCTTTACGATGCGCACGCGTCAGGGTTGTTTCATTATCTGGTGACGTTCACCAAGGGGGAGGCGGACGCGCGTGATTTGCTGCAGGAGCTGTTTATCAAACTGGCCCGCGGGGTGAAAATGGAGCTGCAAAGCGAGAAAGCGTTTCTCTACCGGCTGGCGCACAACCTCGCAATCGACTGGCTGCGGCGGCGCAAGGTGCGCTGGGACTCCGAAGAGCGCTTAGTGAAGGAACTCAATGAGGACGGACAGCGGACACCCGATCCTGATGCGGCGCTGCTGGCGCGAAGTTTTGCGGAAGCGATGAAGCAGCTGCCGGATGAGCAGCGCACCATCGTGCAGCTCAAGCTCTGGGACGGACTGACATTTGATGAGATCGCGGAAGCCCAAGACATCCCGCTTAACACGGCGGCGAGCCGCTATCGCTATGCATTAGACAAACTCCGGACGCTGCTGCGTCCCATCTACGAGGAACTGCTATGAACGACGACGACTTCGAAAAGAAACTGCACGCGCTGACCGGTGCGCTGCACCGTCCCGATCCGACACCGGCCTGGAAGGCGGACATCCTTGCACGCGCCCGTCGCGAGGCGGATGCCATTCCATTCAAGCGGACGCTGCCGCCGCGCTGGCTGATGCTCGGCTGGGCAGCGGCTTGGGCGGCGGTCCTCGCGATGTATTTCACCGCGCCGCAGGACACTGCGACCGATTACGCGGTTAACAAAGTAAAGACCACGCCCCCAAACACCACCACGCCACAAAGCGACGCGCCAACCTTGCTCGCCTTTCAACGTCACCTGAACCTCAACCTCGATCTCCCCCAATGAACTTTCTCAAACGTCTCTGGCAGAAACGCTGGCTCCACAGTCTCGCATGGACTGCTGTATCACTCATCACTTTATATATACTGCTCTGCACCTGGCTCAACTGGAGCTGGGGGCGGCAGTGGGCCGCGACCACCGCCATGCTGAAGACGGAGGGCGAAACGCTCGACTTCCGTGCGGTGGCGAATGATCCGGTTCCTGAAGCAGATAACTTCTGCGCGATTCCTTTGCTAAAAGACCTCGCATTGGTGGTGGACAATGACACGAGCAAAGGAATGCCCGGCGAAAATCGCAAACGACTGGATGCGATCAAGCTTCCGTCAGAAAGCAAAAAAGCCGGAACGCGCCCGAGGCTGGCGAACGCTTCACTTGGCAAAGCCATCGACCTCAAGGCCTGGGCCGAATGGCTGCGCAAGGAAGGCTCGTTGAACTTCCCTGATGATTCAGGCAACGCGGCTCGCGACCTGCTCGGCGCACTTGCCAAAGACGATGCTGTCGTGCAAGAACTCGCCGCCGGTCTCAATCGCTCGAAAGCCCAGTGGACGCCCGAATGGAAGACACGTGAACTGCCGGAGAGGTTGTTCACGATCCCGTTTCCCCACTACACAGGCAGCCGAAACACAAATCAAACCCTGGCTTTGCGCGCCATCGCGGCAGCGCGCGCGAGCAACACTGCCAAAGCGCACGAGACCGCACTTATCATGGCGCGGCTTGTTCAGGCGAATTTGCATGATCCGTTTCTCATCGGCATGCTTGTGGCAGCTTCGGACACGGCGACCCTTTGCAGCAGCACATGGGAACTCTGCGATGCGCAGGCGGGCACGGCGGAGGATTTCGCCCGGCTAGAAGCTTCCCTCACAGAACTCGATTTCCATCGCTCGGCTTTGCGTGCGTTGCGCGTCGAGATGGCTGCAGGCGTGAACATGCTAAAATCGCTCAAGCGCAATCCCTCAAGCACCTTCAGCCTCGTCCAGATGACCAACAACGACGACGGTCTAACGACCGACACGATGCTGGGCAAGTTAGCGGGACACGCGATTCCCCTGGGTTTCTTTGACGCAAGCGCCGCTGTGCTCGCCGAGCAGGAATTCAAGCATCTCATCAAACCCCTGCGAGATCAGGGCTGGCGTCAGGCCCGTCAGGCGGCGCAGGACTGGGAGAAGGAACTGGTGGACATGAAGGAAAAAATCTGGACGCATCCCACCAACTTGATGGCCTGCTTGATCGCCCCCGCTTTGAGCAAAATCATCAACAAAGCAAGCTACACACAGACGCTGGCGAACCAGGCCGTCATTGCTTGCGTGCTGGAGCGGCACCGGATTGAAAAGGGAAGCTACCCCGCTTCGCTCGATACATTGAGGCTCGCAGATGGCAAACCTTTGCCGCTCGACGTGATGAACGAAAAGCCGATGGGCTATCGCAAAACCGCCGACGGCAGATACGCACTCTGGAGCGTCGGCTTCGACGGCAAGGACGATGGTGGCAAGCGGATGCTCGATAAGAAAATGCCGGAAAATACTAGGTTCTCCGACGAGAAATATCTCGGCGATTGGGTCTGGGATTTTCCGGCAAAATAGAAGGGCGCTTTAGGAAACTCAACGGAGCGCGGGCATCTTGCCCGTGTTCCCTTCTATGATCACAGGCGCAGCGATTAATTCGGGGATCTGCAAAAGATCGACTTCAAAAAGAACATGTGAAAATTTCGAATAAATCTTGAAAGATTGGCTAATTTAATAGATTATTAAGTAATATTAAGTATTTTGCATATTGGTTACCTCAAAATAATCACCTGACCGAGCAAATCCCGCATTGCCACGGCATCCAAATTGCTTCAGTATAACCCCCTGCGCGTCTGTTCGCGCTGCATCATTTTTTTACGTTCATGACCGAACTGTTATTCAAAGGAGGACCGCTTGTCTGGCTGTTGCTGTGCTGCTTCGGCCTGGCGCTGGCGATTTTCGCCGAGCGTCTCGCTTATTATCATCGGGCGAGCATGAATGTGGGTGAATTCCTCGCCGGTCTGGCCAGCTTGATCAGACGGAAGAATCACGCAGAAGCTCTCCAGGAATGCGTCGCCACGCGCGTGCCGGCGGGCCGAGTCCTCCACGCTGCGCTGCTGCGCCATGAATCTTCCCGGGAACATCTAAAAGAAATCGTGCAAGAGGCAGGTCAACTCGAGGTGCCACGACTGGAGCGTTACCTCAGCGTGCTCCACGGCATCGCCCACGCCGCGCCGCTCATCGGCTTGCTCGGCACCATCATGGGTTTGATGGATGCCTTTGTCGATCTCAACAAAGCCAAAGGCTACGCTCTGCCGGCTGACGTCGCCCACGGCGTTTACACCAGCCTGATCACTGCGGCGCTCGGCCTCGCTGTCGCCATCCCGAGCTATCTTTTCTACTGCTTCCTCGCCGCCAAGTCGCGTCACATCACTCATGAGCTGGAGCGGGCCGGAATTGAGATCGTCAAGCTCATCGAAGACAATCGCGAACCAGCGCCGCCCGCCACGCAGGCGCCCGGAGCCCAGATCGTCGAGTTCCGTGAAGCCGCCGCCGATGCGGCGCGCAAGCAACGCGGCCGTAATTCCTGACGCCGCGTGTGCGCGGTTGACCTTGCATGAAGCTTGAGAGCCACCTGCCCAAGCAGAGCTTCTGGCTCTATCTCGGCCCGACGCTGAACGTGCTCACGCTGCTCCTCGTTTTTTTTCTGCTCGGTTCCACTTTCGTGATTCAGAGCGGTGTCCGCGTCGCGCTACCGGAAAGCAATTCCCGCCTCGCCGGATTCGACCGCGCCCATGTCATCACGGTAGCGATGGCGGCTGACCCTGCATTTTTTCTCGATGGGAAGCCTGAGACCGCCGACAGCCTGAAAGAGAACCTCATTAAGTTGAAGCGCGAAAGCCGCAAGATCATCATCCACGCCGACTTGATGGCCGCTTATGGTCGCGTCCTCCAGGCCAGCAATATTTCACTCGCACTCGGCTTCGAAGTCGCCTACGCCACTCAACCGCCGCCGTCTGGAGACGACTGACCGCGCCATGCCCAAGCCACCGCCGACTGATCCAGGACTTACCTTCGACTGGCGCATACCGCGCGGGGAAAGGTCGCGCCTGTTCTTTTGGATGCTGGTCACTTTTTTCGGATTGGCCGCATTCTTCGCGCTCTTCCGCGTGGTCTATCCGCAGACTCAACGGCTGGTTCCCATTGCCCAGCAGGTCACTCTGCTCGGTTCTGATACCGCCGCACAGTCGGTGCTTAATTCCGTGCAGGACCACGACTTCCTGATCATTCCTTCCGCCGACAGCAAAAGAAACTTCGTGTCTCTGGAAGATCGCGCGCCGGTGTTTCATCCGTCTTACGAAAAGCATGAGCTCAAACTGCTCGACCTCCCGCAGCGCAACACCAAGCCCGCGCCCGTTCGCCTGCTCGATGTTCGTGAACCCATCCTGCCCCGGCTCGACCTCACGGAACTCAAAAACAACCCGCAACCAGCGCCTCCCGCGCATCCAGCCAAGCTCACACTGCACCTGCGCGGCGGGCTCGCCTCCCGTGCCATCGCGTCGCAACCCGATTTCAACACGCTGCAAATGATCGAGCCGGAGTCGTGGCGATTTCATCTCGGCGTCAACAGTGCCGGGCAGGTGATTTTTGTTTTGCCGATCGATGCCCCAGGCAAGCTCGGGGATGCGGTGCCGCTGCTGCGTCTGCTCCAGCAGATTCGTTTTGCACCGGACGTGAAAGCAAAAGCCACCTGGGGCAAAGCCGCGCTCGTTTGGTCAACTGCCGCTCAGCCATGATTCCAGTTTCACTTTCCACGCTCGTCATGCTCGGCATGGCCTTGGGGGTCGTCCTGCTCGGCGTGCTCTGGCTCATCGCAGTCTGGCGGGAGCGACACGGTGAAAAACGCACACGGGCTGATCTGGTAAGCTGCCGGATTTGCGGCAGTATTTACGAGAACACGGATAAAAAAATCTCCGCCTGTCCGTCCTGCGGATCGCTCAATGAAACATCGCGCCCGCGCCCGATTTAAGAAGATGCGCTGATTGAATTTGTTGATGGGGGCTGACAGCCCACCGAACTTTTACTTCTCCCGCAGCAACGGTGTGGCCCAGTCACCCCGGTCATTGACTGGCGACCCTGACTCGCTGCGACCGGCCACTTGAACGTGATGCTTCAGACTCTGGGCCCGGCCATCCGGTTGCAAAGTAACCAGCACCAAAAGGATCACGGCTATCACCAGCGCCACCATAGCAGCCAGCTTCATCCAGCGTCCGCTCCGCCGATCATCGACCGGTGCATGCGGCACCACGCTGCGATGCGGACCGCGATGCAGCTCATCCATGATTTGCTTTGCTTCCGCCGGACTCACCAGCTCGGATTCGGGCAGCTTCGCATTATCACTTGTGAACGGTTGCAGATCGAAAAATGGTAATGCACTCGCGGCACTTGATGAAGTCTTGACGTGATAAACTGATGTCATGTCCGATGCAAAATCTTCATCCAGCGACGTCACCTTCGGCAATGGATCCAGCCCGAGGATAGGATTCTCGCTGAAAAATGCACCAGTCAGTTGATGCACTTCCGTTCGCGCCGGCATCGCGGGAACGGCCTCCACCAGATCCGGCATTTCAAACCAAACAGTATGCGCTGGCACTGCATCATGGTAGACCGGCTCATCCCTCCGCTGCTCCCAAACCTCGGGCACCTCATCATCCGCGACATAATTTTCAACCGCCGGCACAACGACAATCTCGTGAACCTCAGCGCCCAGATGCAGCTCTAGATTCTGCTCCAGTCCGACGCAGCACTCAGTCAATCCTGTCTTGGAAGATTCAACCTGCTGCTGAATCTTCAGTCTTGTCGACGCCGCCAGCGGACTCGAAGGCTCCGTCACATTGCGACGGAGCATCCATTTGATTCCGGCCACTGCGGCGATGCCCGCCACCAGCGCCAGCTTGTTGCGGCGCCCTGCTGCCATGCCAGCGGCCATTGCTCCCGCCACGGCCAGCGATACACCCCATGGTCGAGCGTGAACAGTTTCGTCAGAGACAGTTGAAATCATTGGGATAATGCCTGCCAAAACTTTACTAAAGCAAACTTAACTAATGCCGCCACTAGTTTTTTTCAGAACCGGCGCAAATCGTTCGTCCTTGCAAATTGAAGACGAGTAGGAGAACGAGGACGACCTGATTTTATGCCCCGACCCCAGCTCATCGCCATCGCCGCCATGGCCTCGAACCGCGTCATCGGTCGCGAAGGAAACCTCCCGTGGCATCTGCCGGAGGATCTGAAATTTTTCAAGGCCACCACCTTGGGCCATTCCGTGCTCATGGGCCGGAAGACATTCGACTCCATTGTCGAGCGCCTTGGCAAACCGCTGCCCGGACGCACGAACATCGTGCTCAGTAAAACCCTGCCGCTGCGCGAAGACGTGCAGGTAATTCGCGACATCGCCGATCTCCCATCTGCCATCTGCCATCTCCCATCTCCCATCTACCTCATTGGCGGCGCGCAACTATACGAGGCTCTGCTACCCCAGTGCGACGAAGTGCTGCTCACCTACATCGATCAACCGCATGAAGGGGATGTGTTCTTTCCTGCGTTTGAAGATGCTTTTATTCTCAAAGAAGTCCTCGCACGAGGCACAGGATTCGAATTTCGACGTTATATTCGCCCCAGTTAGAGGCCTTGGTTTGAGCGTTGGGCTCTTGATAATGCGTCACTAAAATTCACCGCCAAACCCTATCATTATTGATAAATTCTCAGGTTTCCGTCCAATTTCTAAAAAAATCCTTGAGTTTTCCCCCCATCTGAGTTAGTATCCACTCGCAATCCGCAAAATTTTCTCACTACAGTGAGCCGATCAAGTGGCGAGCTCCACGGGTTAGACCGTGTGATTCAGGTAATTGGGTAATGTTGTTGCGGGGGCTGCTCTTCAGGGGGGCAGCCCCCGAATTTTTTGGAGGAAGGGAGCGCGGACTTTAGTCCGCCCCCCTCGTTCAGATAAAACGAGCTGTTGCGAAAGCCGCGAAGCGAACCCCGCGCTCCTGTCTCTTGCTTGCAAAAGCACTCGTCCCGCCCACTGTCGGCGATGCTCCGGTTCTCGCTCTTTGGTTTTCCGATCCAAATTCACTGGTTTTTCTGGCTGAATATCGCCCTGCTCAGCGGCCGGCTCGACGCCAGCTCTCCCCGGCAGCTTCAGGCGCTGATCATCTGGGTCGTGGCTGTGCTGGTCTCCATCATCATTCATGAATTGGGTCACGCCTTCATGATGCGCCACTACGGCGCGCGCGCTCACATCGTCCTCTATGCGCTGGGCGGACTAGCCATTCCTGATCGCGGCTTCCGTCGCGGACAAGACATCATTGTGAGTCTGGCCGGCCCGCTAGTG
>JAIOQF010000171.1 GCA_021413535.1 Verrucomicrobiota bacterium | reverse complement strand
ATAGCTGCCCTGAGCGCCTTCAAATAAAATGTGCTTCCCGGCCGCAATCGCTTCGTTGAGCACGACGACGGTGTTGGCGACATGTGGCTGCAACTGCTTTGCAGCGTCGCTAATTTGCGCGACCACTGCCGCGACATCGATCTTCTCTGCACCGGCGCTCACGAGTTCATGATTGTGCAGTTCCGCGCGCCATGCGATTTCGGTCGCGAGGCTGGACAAGTCGCGCAGGTCAGTCATGCGCAAGCCCTGACGCTCGATCTTGTCCGCGTAAGTCGGGCCGATCCCGCGACCGGTGGTGCCAATTTTATTTGCGCCCCGGCGTTTCTCCCGCGCGAGATCAAGGGCGCGATGATAGGGCATCGTGAGATGAGCGTGCTCGCTAATGAGCAGATTTTTCGGTGTGATGGTCACTCCCTGTGAGCGCAACTTGGCCATTTCCTCCAGCAGGCCGAGGGGATCAATCACGACACCATTGCCAATGATATTAAGTTTGTCGGGCCAGAGGATGCCGCTGGGGACGAGATGAAGAATGTATTTCTGACCACCGCTGATGACGGTGTGGCCCGCGTTGCTGCCACCTTGGGCGCGTGCGACGATTGTGTTGGACATGAAGAAGTGAACTGTGAAAAGGGTTAAGTGAAAAGTAAGATGGCGCGCGGTGAGTCGCAGGAGTTGACCCGTGGTCAATTTTTTTACCAGCCTCGGCGACGGGCGGTCCGTGAAAATCACTCGCCCATTCTAGAAATCAGAAAAATGGCGCCAGCACAGACCAGAAGTGAAATGACGCCAATCATGATGAAAATGCTGGCGACCTTGTCCTTTTTTTTCACTTTGGGACCGAAACCCTTGCGTAGGCTGGTCGGGCAGGGCGTGGCCCCCAGCCCACCGATGATGGCGGCAGAGGCAGACGCACCGCTCCAGGATGATTGCGATTCCTCATCTGCATGAGTGCTGGATGGTTCCTCCTTGGCGACTTCTGGTGTCACCTCTTCACCAACCAATAAACCTTCGACACTGCCGAACTTGAATTTTCCACCCGGCTTGATGGTGGCGCGCTCCACGCGTTCGCCGCCGAAATAGGTGCCGTTCGTCGAGCCCAGATCGACCACTTCGATATCATCTCCCTTAAGCAGAATTTCACCGTGACGACTGGAGACGGAGCTGTCTGGCACTACGATGTCGTTGCCCTCAGCGCGACCGACCGTTGCACGATCCACGTTGAGTTCAAATTTCAGCTTGGTGCCGTCCTGAGTGATGAGTTGGATTTTAGGCATTGCGAAATTAGCTTTAGCAGGGGTCGCTGCAGGTGGCAAGATGAATGGACGGGGTTACTTTGACGCCTCAATCAAATCGGCGAACTCCTTGAAGAAGTAGCTGGCATCATGGGGGCCGGGTGCTGCCTCGGGATGGTATTGCACGCTGAAAACCGGCCAGTCCTTGTGGCGCAAGCCTTCGACAGTTTGGTCGTTGAGATTCAAATGCGTGACTTCGACGTTTGCAGGCAGGGCTGAGTCGTCCACGGCGAACCCATGGTTTTGCGCGGTGATGGCCACCTGGCCACTGCGGAGATCCTTGACCGGCTGGTTGGCACCGCGATGGCCGAACTTCATCTTGAATGTTTTCCCGCCGAAGCAGTGACCGAGAATCTGGTGGCCGAGACAGATGGCGAAAATCGGTTTCTTCCCGACGAGCTTTTTCACCTCGGCGTGGATGTAATCAAGCGCCGCCGGATCACCCGGACCGTTGCTCAGGAAAATGCCGTCGGGCTTGAGCGCCAGAGCATCTTCCGCTTTCGTCGTAGAGGGCACGACTTGCACGTCAAAGCCCTCCTGCCGCAAGCGGCGCAGGATGTTGCGCTTGATGCCGAAATCAAAAGCCACAATGCGGTGCCTCGCGGGCGGCAGCGCGGCGAAGGCGCCGTCGCGTCCGGCGATGATGTTCTGCGATGGATTCGGGATGCCCCAGCGACAGCTCTCGGTGTTCGATTCGTCCCAGTGAAAAGTTTTTTTCACGGACACTTCTTTGACAAAATCACTGCCGCTCATCGGCGCGCTGTCCTGGGCCAATTTCACGGCTTCAGCTACGGTCGATGTGCCGCTGGTGATCACGGCGCGCATCGCGCCGCGCGTGCGCAGATGCTTCGTCAGCGCCCGGGTGTCGATGCCTTGGATGCCGGGAATATTCCAGCGCTTTAGATAATCGTTGAGCGATTCCTCGCTGCGCCAGTTGCTCGGTGTGTCGCAGAGTTCCTCAATGACAAACCCCCGGACATGCGGCTCGGCGCTCTCGCTATCGAACTGGTTGATGCCGTAGTTCCCAATTTCCGGATAAGTCATGGTCACGATTTGCCCGCGATACGATGGATCCGTCAGCACCTCCTGATAACCGGTCATGGAGGTGTTGAAACAGATTTCACCCGTGCGGGTGTCTGCCGCGCCGAATGCTTCGCCTTCAAAGTGACGCCCGTCTTCCAGGGCGAGGATTGCTTTGCTCATTGAAGTCCGTCGATACGTCGGCTTGGCAGCACGGGCAAGGCAAATGTAACAAGCCAGAGCCAGCCGCTGGTTGCACAACGCCATTCCTCTCTGAAACCCGGCAGGGCCGCGGCGCACTTCCCCGCCCTGTCGGCTATAGGGTGATATTCCTGCAAAAATGTTGGATAACATTCACCCGCGCGTGTTATTTGACAAATTCGTCGGCGATCCAACTGTTAGCCGAAAAAATTGTGCGCGACATCACCTACAGAACAGGCGACGCAACCGCCCCAGTGGGAGACGGTCATAAGATCATCGCCCACATCTGCAATGACATCGGCGGTTGGGGGAAGGGATTTGTCGTCGCAGTCTCCCGCAGGTGGCCGGAACCCGAGTCGGATTATCGGCGATGGTTTGCGGAGCGCGAACAGAACGATTTTGGATTGGGCGTGATTCAGGTCGTTTCTGTTGCAGAGAACCTGTCCGTTGCGAACATGATTGGCCAGAGGGACATCAGGAGACGTGGCGGGACTCCGCCGATCCGCTATGATGCTGTTCGCAGCTGTCTGAAAGCATTGAGGGAGTCCGCGCTATCGCTGGCTGCGAGCGTCCACATGCCACGCATCGGGTGCGGCCTCGCGGGAGGCGATTGGTCAGAGATTGAGCCGATTATTCACGACGAGCTTTCCAGGCATGATGTTTCGGTCACCGTTTACGATTTTCCATGATTCACGAGGGACAGATTTGGGAGGCTATCTCCGAGGTGGACGTGATCGCCATGACTCAGTGGCGAGCGCCTTTTACTGGTGGCCACTACCGTAAGCTCCCGGCTGGCGAGCAGTTTCGGGTCTCGGTCGAACCTCCCGGTGGCGCTACGGCGGCATGCTGTGATCCGCTGAACTACAAGGGACTTCACAAGCACTTTGTTCCGAGAAAAGATCGCTGGCAGATTCACATTTATTCGGGCTATTACCTCACCATCAAGTTTGACGAAATCGAGTCCAAGTGCCGACTCGTCACCCAAGATGCAACCAACGGCTAACAAGACGGTGGTGGACAACCGGCTACCCGCTCCGAGTCGAAATGACCCTCTTGACTACAACCTTTAACCCTGTTGCGGAGTGGCGCTCCCAGTAGCCGGTGCCACACCTCGACGTTAAATTCCTCACTATGCGGACTTTGATGCTTATTGCGACCGTGTTCATTTTGGATGGGTGCGGGGGCGACGCCGATCATCCAAAGTCCAAGATCCTTACGTTCCCGGTAAATCGTGAACCAGTCGAAGTCGAAAATTCTTTCGCCAAGGACAATCCGTTCTACAAGCAGCGCGCTGGAGCGTTCTACGACACAAAGTACGTTTCCTACTCTGCTGCCCAGCTATTCGACCTTGCGCGGGTCCGACCCGACCAAATGACGGGCACACTCGATAGTATGAGGGCCTTTGTATATGACTGGCTTGATTTCTACGTCCGTGGAGGCGGCAAGATCACAGACGACCAACGGCAAGAGTGCGTGAGCCGAATGGATGAGAGATTTAAGGCTTTGCTCGACGAAAAGCAATTCAAGCTTTACCAAAAATGGCGAGACGACACCTCTGGCAAGTTGAACACCTTGGAGTTCCTCATTAATCAGGGCCCGAAAACAGGACTCCCGGACGAACCCAAACCGAAGGCAAATTGACGGAACCTAACAATATCCAGGAATGGGGTCAGTCCTATCATTTAAACATTTTGCGAAGGATTCGAGTTGCCCCGGAGGCAACTCTCCGTGTTGAATAGGATTTCACCACGCAGGCAAGCGCGAGCTTTTCGGCGTAAATTCAGATCAGGCATTGATCTCCACCCGAGGAAGCTTCCAAATATTATCTGCGTATTCCTGAATGGATCGGTCACTGCTGAATTTCCCCATGCGGGCGGTGTTCAGGATGCTCATTCTCGTCCAGTTGGCGGTGTCGCGATAAGCCGCGTCCACTTTGGCCTGACAATCGGCGTAGGCACGGTAATCAGCCAGCACGAGGAAGGGATCCCCGCCATCGAGCAGGCTTCCGCGGAGCGGTTTGAAGTCGCTGGCGTTGCCGGTGAAGAAATCACTGCTGATCCAGTCGATGGCATTGCGCAGACCGCCATCACTCCAGTAGACGTCCCAAGGATTATATCCCTTGGCGTGAAGAGCCTCGACCTCCTCCACCGTCATGCCGAAGATGAAGATGTTTTCCTGGCCGACCTCTTCCATGATCTCCACGTTCGCACCATCAAGCGTGCCGATGGTGAGCGCGCCATTGAGCGAGAGCTTCATGTTGCCGGTGCCGCTGGCTTCCTTGCCGGCGGTTGAAATCTGCTCTGAAAGATCGGCGGCAGGAACGATGCGCTCGGCCAAAGTGACGCCGTAGTTCGGCAGGAAGACCACTTTCAGCTTGCCGAGGATGCGCGGGTCGTGATTGATTTTTTCCGCAACGGCGTTGATCGCGTAGATGATGTTCTTCGCGAGATAGTAGCCGGGCGCTGACTTGGCGGCGAAGATGAAGACGCGCGGCTGGATGTCGAGCCCCGGATCCTGGAGGAGCTTGTGATACAGCTCAATGATGTGGAGCAAATTCAAATGCTGACGCTTGTATTCGTGAAGACGCTTGATCTGCACATCGAAGATGGCGTCCGGACTGATCTCGTAGCCAGTGAGTTCTTTGACAGTGTGAGTCAGCTTCTCTTTATGAAGGCGCTTGATGGCGCGGAAACGCTACTGGAATTCCGGTTGCACAGCGAAGCGTTCCAGGTCTCGCAGCTTGTCCGCGTTCTTGGTCCAGCCATCGCCGATGGACTCGGTGATGAGCGCAGCCAGTTCAGGATTGCAGACCATGAGCCAGCGACGCGGCGTGATGCCGTTGGTGACGTTGAGGAAACGCCCGGGATAAAGTTCATTGAACTCGGGGAAGAGCTTCTCGCGGAGCAATCGCGTGTGCAGCGCGGCGACGCCGTTGGTGGCATGTCCCCCGATGACGCTGAGGTGGGCCATCCGGACTTTGCGGTTGCCGCTTTCATCGATGATCGAAAGCGCGCGCATCTTGGCGATGTCGCCCGGCCATTTCTTGGCGACTTCGTTTTCGAGGAACTGCTGGTTGATGCGGTAGATGATTTGCAGATGCCGTGGCAAAATGCGCTCGAACAACACCACACTCCAAGTCTCCAAAGCCTCGGGCAGCAGTGTGTGATTCGTGTAAGAGAAGGTGCGCTGGCAGATGCTCCAGGCATGAGTCCACTCCAGTCCCTCGATATCCACCAGCAGACGCATAAGCTCAGGGATGGCGACTGCAGGATGGGTGTCGTTGAGCTGGATGGCGACTTTGTCCGGGAAGGCTTCCCAGCCTTGATTGTCGCGCTTGTAGCGGCGGATGATGTCGCTCAAAGAACAGGCGACGAAGAAATACTGCTGCACGAGGCGCAGTTCCTTGCCGCTCTCGGTGGAGTCATTGGGATAAAGCACCTTGGAGATGGTTTCTCCGGCGGCTTTCTCATGCATGGCGGCGACATAAGAACCTTCGTTGAAAATCTGAAGATTGAATTCATCGGACGCATGACTTTCCCAGAGACGGAGAAAATTCACGGTGTGTGATTTGTAGCCGATCACCGGAATATCCCAGGGCACGCCGACGATGCTCTTGGTCTGTTCCCAAGTGTAACGGGCGTTGCCGAGGTCATCAAAGCGCTGGGTGACATGGCCGAACAGTTGGACTTCAACACTGTATTCCGGGCGGCGGAATTTCCAGGGGTTGCCATTGCGCGTCCAGGCGTCGGGCTGCTCGGTCTGCTGACCATTGACGAATTCCTGGCGGAACAATCCGAACTCATAGTGAATGCCGTAACCCACGGCGGGGAGGTCAAGCGTGCTGAGTGAATCGAGAAAACACGCAGCCAGTCGTCCGAGACCACCATTGCCAAGCCCCATGTCGGGCTCCTTGTTGAGGATGGTATCAATGTCCTGACCCATTTCTTCCAGTGCCTGTTTAGCCGGTTCATAGAGACCCGTGTTGCGCAGATTATTTTCCAGAAGACGGCCCATGAGATACTCCAGCGAAAGGTAGTTCACGCGGCGGACATTCTTCTCGCGATGGGCTCGCATCATCTTGAAGGATTCGGCCAGCGCACGGTCGCGCACGGCCATGCAGGTGGCCCACCACCAATGGGGTTTGAGGGCGGTGGTGGGATCATGCGCCAGCGTGTAGAGCAGATGATTGTAAATGCTGGTCTTCATCGCCTGCACTTGATCATCGGGATGAACATCAAAAGGTTTGTCGGAGGTCATGAGAGAATTTTGGTGCCACATTTTTGAGAAGGGATAAGGGACAAGTTGCCAGTGAAAAAGGATAAGTCAGGCGGGAGCAGTGGTGCGGGTCATCCAGTTGGGAAGTTCGTGAGGAGCGATGAGCAGGGTGATCTCGCCCTTGGGGGCGTGAAGCTGATAATATTCCAGCACAGACTGCGCCGGGCCACGCTGAAATTCCTCAAACATTTTAGTCAGCTCCCGGGCCACCACCACCGGATGCGCCGGAAGACGGGCGGCAATCATGCCAAGAGTATCCACCACACGATAGGGCGATTCAAAATAGATGCTGGTGCAGTCACGTTCCATCGCGAGGCAAAGCTCCTTGTCCCGCTGGCCTTTTTTATGCGGGAGGAAGCCGCCAAAATAAAATGGAACAGTCGGCAATCCGGAACCCGCCAGCGCGGTGAGCACGGCACTGGGGCCGGGCAGAACTTCAACCCGCACCCCTGCGGCGATGGCTGCATGGACGAGCCGCTGACCAGGATCGCTCACCGTGGGAAATCCGGCATCAGAAACCAGCGCGATATTTTCACCGGAGGAAATTTTCTCCAGCAACTCCGGGATGCGCCGGGCTTCGTTGTGCTCGGTCAGGCTGAGCATGGGAACGTGAAGTTCGTAATGCTGGAGCAGTCGCGCCGTGCGACGAGTGTCCTCGCAGGCGATCAAGGCAGCGCTGCGCAAACCTTCGACAGCGCGGTTGGAGAGATCACCCAAATTGCCGATGGGCGTGGCCACGAGGCGAAGGACGCCGCTGTCTGCAATGGATCCGCTCATCTGCGCGAAGACGGCGCGCCTTTACCAGCCCTCGGTAATCTCGATGCTGAGCGTCTCTGAGAGCCGGGAGGCGGCATCAGCCAGCGCCTGCTGCCGGGTGACTTGGAAGTTGGGATCCAGAATGAGAGTGGAGACCGCGCGAGGTTCTCCATGGAGCAAGACTTCGCCGTTCACGCCTTTGACTTCGTATTTGAGGATGAGACCGACCAGAAGCTGGCTGGTTTTAATCGTGTTGTTACGCTGGGCACGATACTGGCGGCTGGTGATGTCCTCGATGACTCCGTGCAGCACAGCGTCAGCTTCGCCCACTGGCACAATTTTGTAGGCGCCGGCGATCTGCAGCTGCTTGATCACAGCGTTGGTGACCAGCACTTCCAGTCGAGGTTGGAGCGTTTCATTCTTGAAAGTGGGCACGGCCAGCTTGGTCACAGCGGCCAGTTGTTTGGGCTTGCTGACACCAGGTCGATAACCGGCGCAACTGACTAGGGAAAGGAGCGCAACTGCGGTGAGAAGGAAGGATGCTTTTTTCATGGGAGCGGTCGGGAGTGCGGATGATGCCTATAAAGTAAACGTCAGTTATTTTTCGGCGCGCTGTCGTCCGCTGGCTTCGGCGGGATAGGCAGGGCGTTGGGAGGAGCCATGCCCGGCACGGGCGGCACCGGCAGCAGTAAAGGCTTGTCACCACCGGTGGCAGGAGTCGGCGGGATCAACATGCCCGGCGCGGGCGCTGTCGTAGGCCGGGTGGGCAGCTCAGGCTCCTTGAGCGGGATCGGTTTGAAGTCATCCTTCTCGACCCGCATCTTGGTTTTCTGGCTGAGCTTGGCCAGCTCGGGCACCGGAGGACCGGCGTAATCCGAACGGTTCTTGAGATTCATCGCCGCTGGAACTGTGAAATCGTTTTCGGCGTTCTCTTTAACTTCCTCAGGATGCGCGGCGGCCACGACCGCGAGTTGCTCACGCGCCTTGACCGCAGCTTCGGCTGAACCGAACTTGATGGCTTCGTTATAATAGATAGCCGCAGCCTTGGGCTTGCCAGATTTCTGATAAAACTCGGCGATCTCCAAGGCGCGGACGGCGCTGAGATCAGTGTTCTGTTTTTTCAGAGCTTCAATCTCACCCATGCGATCACCGGTCGGATGGCTGGCCTTGTAAATTTCCAGAGCGTCACGCGCTTTGACGAGGTTGGCGGAGTCCTGCGTGCGCTTGGCGTTGGCATTGTTGATGGAACCAATGCGGAACTGCGCTTCCGCCGCAATCTTGGTGCCCGGATGGTTATCCACTACCTGCTGGAAAGCGGCGTCAGCCAGCGCCTTGTCGCCCTTGTCCTGATAGATTTCACCAATGGCAAACATGGCCGGCGCGGAATATTTGCTGAAAGGCGCGTTGCGAATCACACCCTGATACATCTCGATCAGTTTGGTGGGACCCACCTTGGCTGGGATGACCACGAAGATGGAGGAATGCTTTCCGGTGCGGGATTCTTCGGCGATCTGGAACTGCTCCTGCACTGCTTCCGCGAAGCGCGGGCTCTGGCGGAAGTCGGTGATGAACTTCTGGAAGCCTTCATAGGCATCTTCGAATTTTCCGTTCTCGCGCAGCAGCTTGGAATATTCAAACTGGGCGTCGGCAGCAGCGTCCGTGAAAGGATACTGCTTAACCACGGACTTGTAGATATCCAGAGCGCGCCCTTTGTTGCCAGTGGAGACTGCTGTCTTTGCATCGCGATTCATCGCGGCGGCGGCGGATTCCTGCGACTGTTTCTGCCCGGAGCTGGGCACCGTCGCCTCCTCCTTCTTAAACCAGTTGGCGGGATTAGCCTTGGACAAATCAACCGCCTGCGCCGCAGGTGCTGTCATGACTGAGAGAATCACTGCGGCAACAGCGGCAGCGTGGAAGTAATGAGCCTTCATGTCCGCGAAACTAGAGGAACCTCCACCTTGCGTCAACTACTATGGCTGACCGAACACTCAAGGCTTCACTTGCGGCAGACTGTTTCCCCTTCTATCGACCAGCGCACCCTTAATGACTGCCCACACTGCTCCGTTCCTCCTGCCGCTGTGCGCCGCATTCATTTACGTCGTCAGCGCCTTGCTGATCAAGCGGGCCAGCGGTTTCGGCTTGGGTGTCTGGCGCACCACTTTCGCCGCCAATTTTATCGTCGCTGCGGTCAATTCCCCGCTCTGGCTGTTCGGCGGCAGCTTTCACGCGGATCGCCTCTGGCAGCCAGCCGTCATCGGTGCGTTGCTGGTCGCAGGTCAGTCGCTCCAGTTTTACGCCATCGAACGCGGCGACGTCTCCGTGGCCGTTCCCGTCTTCGGCATCAAAGTGGTGCTGGTCGCATTCTTCACCACCCTGCTCTTGGCGGAAGCAGTGGGGGCAAAACTCTGGATCGCCGCCGTCCTCAGCGTCATGGCCCTGACTTGCCTGAATCAGCGAGACGCCGCCCAACCCTCACGCCATGTCGGCATCACCTTGATCTCCGGCGGATGCGGGTCGCTCTGCTTCGCCCTGTTCGACGTGTTGGTCCAAAAGTGGACGCCTGCCTGGGGCATCGGCCGCATGCTCCCGCTCATTTTCTTATTCGGAGCCCTGCTCTCATTTGTGCTGGTGCCGTTTTTCCGGGCGCCCTTGCGTGATATTCCCCGCAACGTCTGGCCCTGGCTGGGCCCGGGAGCCATGCTGCTGGGAATGCAGTCCGCCTTGTTCATCGGCGGCATTGCCATCTATCAGCACGCCACGCGCGCGAACATCATCTACAGCATGCGCGGCTTGTTCAGCGTGCTGGCAGTCTGGTTCATCGGACATTGGTTTGCCAACAGCGAGCGCCATGCCGGCAACATGGTCATGCGCTGGCGATTGGTCGGCGCACTGCTCATGTTGCTCGCCATCACGCTCGTGATAGAGTGACTCTCCATGAATAAATCCACCGCTCTGTTAATTTTCATCTTCATGACCGCACTGGCCCACGCCGGGCCAGAAAGCGTCAACCTCTGGCCGCAAGGCGCACCGGGCGCAAAAGGTGACAAGCCCCAGGACATACCGCGTGTGGAAATTTATCTGCCCGCAGAAAAAGCAAATGGCGCGGCCATGGTCGTCTGCCCCGGCGGCGGCTACGGCGTGCTGGCTGCTGACCACGAAGGAAAGCAAATCGCGGAATTTTATAACCGTCTCGGCGTCACCGCATTCGTGCTTTACTACCGGCTCGGCTCCAAGGGCTATCATCATCCCATTGAGTTGAACGATGCCAAACGTGCCCTGCGCTGGGTCCGCTCGAATGCCCAGAAATACGCCATCGATCCCCAGCGCATCGGCATCACCGGCTTCTCCGCAGGCGGGCACCTGGCCTCCACTGCCGCCACCTTGTTCGACGACGGCGATGCCAAAGCAGCCGACCCCATCGACCGCGTTTCATCAAGGCCGGATGTCTGCGTGCTCGGCTATCCCGTCATCACCATGATGAACGACTTCACGCACAAAGGATCGCGCGCCAACCTGCTCGGTCCGGATAAAGACGATGACCAGCTCGCAACCAAACTCAGCAGCCAGAACAACGTCACTGATCGCACCCCGCCCACGTTCATTTTTCAGACAGACGAAGACAAAGTCGTGCCTGCGGAAAACGCGGTTAACTATTATCTCGCACTGCGCAAACATCATGTGCCAGCGGAAATGCACATTTATCAACGCGGCCCCCACGGTGTGGGCTTGAAACTGAGCGATCCCATCCTCGGCACCTGGAGTGCCCATCTGGCCGACTGGCTCCGCCTCGGTGGATTCCTCGGCGACATCAAGAAAGGTGCTGTCGAGAGCAAGACGCCATAAGAGGCGGAGTTGATAGTCAAACTACAACACGCCACTCGACATGCTGCCTGATCGCCGTGCCATAGGAGTTGTGATTCTCTTCGTGATCTCGGTGGCTCTGACAGCCTTCTGGAACAGCTTTATTGGAATGATTCACGACTTTGCCGCCAATCTCTACTTCGCAGGATTTGCCACGGTAGCCGTTGCCTTGCCGTTGCACCTGTTCGTGATCCGGCGGCTTCTACCTCGGAGTTTGTTTGTCACTCAGTTGCTCGGTGTTGCCATCTCTGGTGTGGTTTCTATCCTGATTTACGAGGTTTTTCGCGGCTACACGGAGCACTACACATACCTTCACCGGGACGCCACTGTGAACTGGGGCGATGATGGTAAGTCTTCAGGACTTGGTCGCTACGCTTTCGGTGTTCACTGGCCTACATTCCTGCACTTTCTGCCCACCACCCTCTCATCGGCCTGCATCTATGGAGCTATCTGGCTTCCATGCTTGTTTTGCCTTGAGCGATGGAGCTATCGGGCCACCACCACTTCCACATCTTCTGACAGCCATGATATTCAGACCGCCTAGCCCGAGAACAAAGAACGAACAAAACGGATGCAGGCAACGGCTCGAATTGCATCTGTCGTGTCATCGACGCTTCCCGCTCGCCGTCGCCTAATCTGAGACGTTAGGCGACTCAGGACGCTTTTTCTAAAACCACAGCCAACAACATGAAATCCACCATCCTCTACACGCTTCTGCTGCTTTTGCCGGTGTCGCTGCTTGCAGCCGAGCAGATTACCATCGAAGCCAAGTTCATCGAGTCAAGCAAGGAAGCCATTCCACACGACCTCGCGAAGCTCGCCCAAGCCAAAGGCATTGACTTGCTCAGTGCGCCCCGCGCCACCACGAAGTCAGGACAGCAAGCACAGATCGAAGTCACTCGCGAGCATCAGCCCGCGAGTGTTGCACCCAGTGCATTTAAACCCGTTCCCATCGGCATTACTGTTCGGGTTACACCGCAACTCGAGGGCGAGAGAATCGCCTTCACCGCTCAACTCACCGTTTCGGAACTTGTCACCAGCAAAGCTTCAGACGGGCAGACGCGCAGTGAGATTACATCACGCGACCTCTATGTGTCCGGCACGCCCAAAGACGACGAAGAAGTCTGGTTCGACTTCACCGAAAGTAACGGCAAGAAGATCGTTGTATGGCTCCACTTCAAACATAAAGTCGCCTAACAAGTCGCGTCATCCAGCCACCACCAACCGCCCTGTTTAGATGACTTCCCGTAGTTTGAACCTCAACCCCATGATTGTCTTCCGCCGCCGCTGGTAGTGGTGGATGCGCTTTGACGTTAGACCACATCGCACCATGACTCTTTACGAAGCGGCATACCAGCTTGCGGACGAGATTCGCGATGGAAGATGGGAGCACGTTTTTGACTTAGCGAGTAAGTCAGTGCCAGAGTGCGACGAGATTATTCGGGAGCTTGAGCGCCGCTGTCCAGGCTAGCGCCACTTGTCTATCGGTAAGCTATCGTGAAAGGAATGAATGAATCTAGATG
>JAIOQF010000170.1 GCA_021413535.1 Verrucomicrobiota bacterium | reverse complement strand
GGTGTTTTTGGCAAAGGCGACGAGCCACGCTGGGTGGGTGAGGATACCTTTACGATTCGGGACCTTGCCGGGCTGCTGCGTCTGGTAATCCCAGTTGTCCAATGGAATGCCGTAGAACATCGCGACGTTGTAGCCAGTCATGAAATCGTAGCCGTAGCCGCGATACAAGTCGTAGGGCGCCGCCTCCTTTTGTCCCTTGTTCAGCCGGGCGGTGATGGAGGTCATGGACTTTTTGAAAAGCTGGATGGTCGAGCCCGATCCGTTCTTCGCATCCAAGTTATCTGGATCCACGCTCCGCATTTTCACTTCCTTGAGAAAATCCGCATGAGCGAGGAGGTCTTCCTTTTTGAAATTCTTCCAGTCGAGGTTCTTGAAGTGCGCATAGATGCGCTTGATCCGGTCAGAAGCGGCCTGCATCCGTTCGTTGTCCCCGTCGTGGTAGAGATAGAACTTGTCCGTGGTCAGCAACTCCTCGAAAACATTTTTGTCCTTTTCGAGGATGTGCTCGATGAGGCGGTCCGTCTCATTGATCAGGCGGCACGTGGCGTCAGTGATCCTGTCACCCCCAAAGCGCTTCTCGTCTTTGAAAATTAAACTCGCCGCCGGATAGCCGAAAAACTCGCGGAAAAAACGCAGCTTGCGAATCGGCATCTGAGTTGTGTTCTCCGGGTAATGCTTGTCGTCCAAGATGGTATCAATGAGGTAAGTTGAATCACGGCCCTTCAAAATGCGGACAACTTCCCGTTGGTAATCCTCCCTCGTGTGTAATCTCCCGCTGGCTGCGGCGCTGGCCAACTCTTTGTCTGGTGCTTGATCGGTCAGCGCGTAGGCGATGGCATAACTGGCATCGCGCGGTGAAAGCATCTTGCGTCCGAGTGAATCCGGTTGCCCGGAGCCAAATTCCTGTCGATAGGCAAACTCCGTCGAGAGGATAAAAGTCTGAATGAGCTTCTGGATCGCTTTGAGTTTTCCGAGCTTGGTAACGTAGGACTTGGAAAGTGCCAGATACTCTTGCTCCTCATCGGCTGTGGGAGGGCGTTGCAGGATTTGCATGGACAACTGGCTCACAAGATCAGAGAGAAGTTTGTCGGAGGGCATTCCCGCCGCAGTGCGTTCCCTTGCGAAGTCCTGTTCCCAGTCGGCCACGCATTTCTTGATGATGTCGGAATAACGATCCCCTTGCTTCCGGTGCTTCATCACCGATTCACGGATCATCTCCATCTCCGAGGCGGGCAGCGGCTTATTGGCTAGGGGTTTGATTTTCTGTTTCCCCGTTATTACCAGTTCGCGAAAATCCGGCAGATAATCGCGGAGCAGCGCCATGCGACCTTGAATAGTGCGCTCGTGATCGCCGAAGTTGAACCATGTCCGCTCGCACAGATCCCGGAACGCGTCATCAGACAGTTTCGCGTATTCAGGATTCAGGAGAAACTGATACACGGTGGTCTCCGCATCCAATGTTTTCAGCATGCCTTGCGCAACATGGATGGGTGCTTTCTTATAGACCTCGCCCTCGGCTAGCGGCTCCGGTGCCTTGAGTTCCACGCGCCTAAAGACCGGGAGCAGTGAGGCATTTTTGCCGCCGTAATAGTCACAGCAAAGCTTGGCGATATTGCCTTCTAAAAATGCGCGGCGATCAGCGAGAGTGGTATTTTGCCGGTCCTCGAGCGCCATGATTTCATTGATAGCGGGGAGGTATTTGCTGTTTTTGCGCTTCACCAAGTCTTCGGTGATGAACTCGGAGGTCTTCTGCGCGTTTGTCAACATGCTCGACAGATGCCCGCCCGTGAGATCCTCGTTCGCGTAATATCTGACCCCTGATGCGTTGGGCAGGAGAAAGGGATTGGTCAGGCTCAGACCTTGAATCTTGTTACTGCCCAAGACGCCCGCTGGCTTTCCGCTACGCCTGCCCGTGGTCTTCTGTTCGAGCATCTGCTGAAACTTCGCATTGAAGATGTATTCGCTGATGAGCCAACGACGGTCATAGGTGAATCCTGGCAATTTTATATACTCGCCCGAAAACAACTTCTCATGGTTCACGTAGTTGCCAAATTCGGGCTTCTGCAGTTTGTCCTCCAAGGTGGATGCATGGTGTGCGCCGAGTTCCTTGGCGAGCAGAGCCATGATCGAGTTGCGCTCGTCATCAGCGGGCTGCTTTTTTGTCTTGGGCGGCATTCGCTGGAAATAGATCTGCTCCTGCATCTTATTGAACAAATCCAGCCGTTTCGGTGTTTCCAAATCGCCCAAGTTATCCAACCTGACGTCGCCTTTTTGCGTATCTGCGTCGTGGCAAGAGTAGCAATAACTATCCAATGCAAGGGCGGTTTTCTCTGGAATCAGAGAGGTCTGTTTTGCAGAATTCTTATCGTTCTGCGTAGCCGCGAAGCTCGTGGAAGATGCGTGCAGCATCACGGCGAGCATCCCCGCCTTCCATAAGGCGCTTATCATTTGACGATTTCTTTCATGTTTGGGCTCCATGCGTAATATTCAGGCAGTCCTGTTTTCTTAGGGCTGTGTGCTGGCGGACTTTATTGCCGCCAGCCGGGTAATGGGTCTGATGTTCATTTTGCTATGCTGAATCTGATTTGCGGTGATCACAGTTTGCACAAAGGAAATCCCCAACAGCGCAATCAGGCACAGGTAAACGGCGAAAGTTTAACCAATATATCAAGCCTCATGGAAAAATGGGTTTTTGATAAGTCGGCGCAGCCAGGACATCGATTCGGCCCTCACCAAAGTCACCCCCTACTTTGCTCGGGACCGGTTTGCATCTTGTGGCTGTAGTATTATTTAAACTGCTCAAACTGTATCGTTCGCTCACATCTTGATGTGAAAATTGATTGATCGGGACCAACTGCCCCGTATTAACGGTCGAACTCAAAGTCGTCTTCTCATCGTGAAATCTCCCCTCTCCCTTCTCGCCGTCTCCGCATTGCTGGCAAATATCATTTCTGCCGCCGATCCCGCAGCCAAGACGCCCGCGCTCCCCACCTCACACACCATGCGCAACATTGAAGGCTGGACCGTGCGTATCGATGACCGGTTGCTCAAAGGCGAAGGTGCAACGTTGGGCGAGCGCGCACTGAAACTGCTCACGGCGCGGCTCGTTGCCATCACCACTGTCGTGCCGGAAAAGTCGCTCGCCAAGCTGCGCGCCATACCCATCGAACTGGATCTCAATTATGGCGATCTGCGCTCCATGCAATATCATCCAGAAGCCGAATGGCTGAAAGAGCATGGCTACAGCGAATCGCTCGCGAAATGCGTCCACATTCCCGAAGCTGAGGATTTCCTCTCGCCTTATGAAAACCACCGCATGCCTTGGGTCATGCTGCACGAGTTGGCACACGGATTTCATGACCAGACGATCGGCTTCGATGATGCCCGCGTGACCGTCGCCTGGAAGAAATTTTGCGACAGCGGCAAATACAAGTCCGTCCTCACCAGCCCCGGCCACATGCGCGAACACTATGGGCTCACCGATCAGAAGGAGTTTTTCGCCGAGATGACTGAGAGTTACTTCGGTTCCAATGATTTTTATCCATTTGTCACCGGAGAACTCAAGCAAGCCGAACCCGAAATTTTCGCCCTCATGGCTGAAATCTGGGGACCGCTGCCGCAGAAATGAAGCCGTGATTTACTTTTTGTTTAGTCCTATGGAATCCTTCTTGCCCCTTATCCCTCACTGAATATGAACCAAGGAAAGCTCACTCCGGACCAAATCGCAGCCTATCATCGCGATGGCTTTGTCATTGTCAGAGGACTGTTTAACCCCGAGGAAATTAACCTCCTGCGCCGCGTCAGCAAAGATGACAAAGCGCTCGATGATCATTCATTTGGAAAAGACGACGGCACTGGCGTCAAAGTGCGTCTTTCGCTGTGGAATCATCCGGGTGACAGCATCTATGGAATGTTCGCGCGCTGCCATAAGCTGGTGGATTCCGTGGAGCAACTCCTGGGTGATGAAGCCTATCACTATCACTCCAAAATGATCATGAAGGACGCCAAGGTCGGCGGTGCCTGGGCCTGGCATCAGGATTACGGCTATTGGTATCAAAATGGGGTTTTGTTTCCGGATCTGTGCAGTGCCTCCATAGCGGTAGATCGCGCCACGAAGGAAAACGGCTGCCTTCAAGTGCTGAAGGGCTCGCACAAAATGGGCCGCGTGGATCACGTTCTCACCGGTGATCAGGCGGGCGCGGACATGGAGCGCGTCAACGAAGCGATGAAGCGATTTGAACTCATTTACTGCACGCTTGAGCCCGGCGACGTTATTTTCTTCCACGGCAATCTGCTCCATGCATCAGACCGCAACAACTCCGATGAGCCGCGCTGGTCCATGATTTGCTGCTACAACTACAAGAGCAACGATCCCTACAAGGAAGCACATCATCCGCGCTACACGCCGCTTATCAAAGTATCGGACGATATGATCATAAAAGCCGGCATCAAACGCTTCGCCGACGACAGTTCTGACGTCGCCTGGCTCGAACACAGAAGGGATGCCAGCGCCAGTGCCTTAAAAGAGACAGCACGGTGAAAAGAACGGATCGCGCTACGCAATACTTCATCGCATTCCCGCGTGGACATCCACCTTCCGCAGCCAGCCAGAAGAGACTTTCGTATCGGCGTTCTTGGCAGCGGCTTCGCCGTCAACGAATGCCATCTCGTGAGCTACCGCAAAGCTGGATTCAATCCGGTCGCCATCGCATCGCGCACCCGGGAAAATGCTGCCAAAGTCGCAATGCGTCATTCCATCCCCAAAGTCTATGACGACTACGAGGAACTGCTCGACGACCCGACCATCGAAGTGCTCGACATCGCCGTCCCACCCAATGCGCAACTCGACTTGATCCGCGCTGCGTGCCAGCGCAAAACCGTCCGCGGCATCCTTGCGCAAAAGCCGCTTGGCATGAATTTCGCGGAATCTCTTGAAGCAGTGGAGTGCTGCGAGAAAGCCGGCATCAAGCTCGCAGTAAATCAGAACATGCGTTACGACCAGTCTGTGCACGTGGCCAAGTCGCTCCTCGCCGACGGCACCATCGGCGAACCGGTTTTTGCCACGATTGATATGCGCGGCATACCGCACTGGATGCCATGGCAAAAAGATCTGGGCTGGCTCACTCTGCGCATCATGTCCATCCATCACCTCGACTGCATGCGCTATTGGTTCGGCGAGCCCGAGTCCATTTTTTGCAGCACCCGCACCGACCCTCGCACCAAATTCCCGCACACCGATGGCATCTGCACCTCCATCCTCGAATACGCCAACGGCCTGCGCTGCGTCATCATCGATGACACCTGGACCGGACCGGCGAAGGAAGGCTGCCCCAGCGACATCGGGATTAAATGGCGTATTGAAGGCATGAACGGCCTCGCCATTGGAGACATCGGCTGGTGTCAGGAACCCTTTTCAACTCCATCTACCATTCGCTACGCATCGAAAGGCGACGTCCATTTCCATGAGCCGCACTGGTTGGAAAGCTGGTTTCCCGACGCCTTCGCTGGAACCATGGGGCAACTTCTCATCGCCATTGAAACCGGAACCACGCCTGCCATAAGTGGTCGCGACAATTTAAAAACCATGGCACTGGTGGATGCGGCCTACCTCAGTGCAGCCGAACATCGCTTGGTTCATATCCCCCACCCCATTTCCTGCAACTAATCATCAAACCTGAAATCAACCCCAACATCATCATGAAACGCCGCTCCTTCATCACCACCTCCGCCGCCGCCACTTTCGGATTTCAATTCGTTCCCGCCCATGTCGTCCGCGCGCAGGGCGATGTAAAAACACCTTCCAATAAAGTCCGGCTCGCGGTCATCGGCTGCGGCGGCCAGGGCGGCGCTGACCTCGGCGGCATGGCCAATGAGGACATCGTAGCGCTGTGTGATGTCGATGACCGGCGCGCCGCAGGCAGTTTCAAAAAGTTTCCAAACGCCAAACGCTTCAAGGACTTCCGAAAAATGTTCGACTCCATGACAAATGACTTCGATGCCGTGCTGGTGGCCACGCCGGATCATTGTCACGCGGTCGCCGCACTGGCAGCCATCGGTCATGGGAAGCACGTTTATTGCGAGAAACCGCTCGCCCACTCTATCGCCGAAGTGCGCGCCATGCGCAAAGCCGCCATCGAAAAGAAGGTCATCACCCAGGTCGGCAATCAGGGGCATTCATCAGAGAGCATCCGCGTCTTCTGCGAAATGATCTGGTCCGGTGCCATCGGCAAAGTATCCGAAATTCATGCCGGCTGCGACGCCTTCAAGGATGTTTACTTCCAGACCGGCAGCCGGGAAAAAATCCTGACCGAAAAACCGGAAGTGCCAAAAGAACTCGACTGGGATCTCTGGCAGGGCCCCACCGGTCCACGTGCCTATCATCCCGAGTATTTGCCTTTCAAATGGCGCGGTTTTTCCGCCTACGGCAGCGGCTGCATTGGCGACTGGATTTGCCACGTTCTCGATCCTTCCTTCTGGGCGTTGGATCTCGGAATGCCCACCGCCATCATGGCTGAAACCAAGGGTTACGATCCAAAAAAAGACGCTGAATTTTATCCGCAGGGTTCGAGAATCACCTATGAATTCCCCGCCAAGGGAGATCGTGGTCCAGTGAAGCTCATCTGGCACGATGGTGACTTCAGCATTCCCCAGCCCGAGGAACTCACCAAGGAGAATCGCAAAGTGGTGGGCATCGGCGCCGTGGTCATCGGTGATCAGGGAAAGATCATGCACGGCTCTCACGGTGGCAGCGGAAGCCGCCTCATTCCCGAGGCGCGCATGAAGGACTTCAAAAAGCCGGATCAAAAAATTCCACGTATCAAAGGTGGTCACCACCAGAACGACTGGCTGGATGCCATCCGCGAAAACCGTCCCGCCGGTTCCAGTTTCGAATACGGCGGCGCCCTCAGCGAAATCGGATTGCTCGGCATGATCGCCATTCGCCGTTCCGGCACCCGCTTGGAATGGGACAATGCGAATGTGAAATTCACCAACGATGAGGAAGCCAACGCTTTCCTCACGCCAACCTATCGCGCAGGCTGGAAGATGTGATCCGGCAGCAATCGTGAGTGTTGTCTCAGGGCGACTGTCATCAAGTGCCCCATGCTTCCGCCACTATTGAGTGGCGGAAGCCTTTTTTGATGGAGCGGTCCATCATTCATTTTTATGCTCGTTTTCGTTTCATCCCTTTTTATGGCGGAGAAAATTAGCTGCCAGTTTCCGATTTGCACTCGCCGTAAAACTGTAGCTGGCAGACCTACTGACGATTTTTCCGCCTTCCGTCCAATTCACAAACGAGTATCCTGGATTTGGCGACGCGAGCAAAGTTACATTGGTTCGACTGTTATAGATTCCGCCACCACTGGTCGTGCCGCCGACTGGCGGAGATGAACGGGTGGCGATGTTGTAGGTGACATAGTTGATCGGAAGGAAGTTGGCCACCAACGTCCGGTTGGCGCCAGCCGTGAAACTGTAGCTGGCCGATCCACTTACGACCGCGCCGCCTTCTGTCCAATTCACGAACGAGTATCCTGGATTAGGCGATGCAAGCACGGTCACATTTGCTCCGATATTGAAGGTTCCGTAGCCAGTGGTAATGCCTCCAGCAACAGGAGAAGCGCTTGTGA
>JAIOQF010000169.1 GCA_021413535.1 Verrucomicrobiota bacterium | reverse complement strand
TATTTCGGTGTGGCTCCATGTTTCTTGAAGTGACCGAGGAGCGGCTTGGTGACGCGCGACTCCTTCTTGTCGTTAAAGCCGAGCTGCACGGCGGAATATCCGTCCGTCTCCTTGCGCTTCAACTGCACCACTTGATTTCCGGCCACCTGAATGACCGTGACCGGCAATGCCTCGCCGTCTTCAAGATAGATCTGGGTCATCCCCAGTTTTTTTCCAATTATTCCCAAGCTCATGTTGTTTCCTCCAGAATGGTTGATAGGTCGTCCACTAGATGCGGATCGAAATGTCCACGCCGGACGGCAGGTTGAGTTTCTTCAGTTCGTCCACCGTGCGTGCAGTGGGGTCGACGATGTCCAGCAGGCGTTTGTGCGTGCGGATTTCAAACTGGTCCATCGACTTTTTGTCGATGTGTGGGGAGCGGTTCACAGTGAACTTCTCGATGCGGGTTGGAAGCGGGATCGGTCCCGCGACTTTGGCGCCGGTGCGTTTGGCGGTCTCCACGATCTCCGCGGTGGACTTGTCCAGAACGCGATAATCGTAGGCGCGCAGCCGGATGCGGATTTTTTGGTTTTGCATGATAAGTATTCCTGCGTGTAGGGGTTATTTCTTGCCGGTGCGCTGCTCGACGATTTGCTCGACGATGTTCTGCGGCACCTGTTCGAAGTGCGAAGGTTGCATCGAGTAGCTGGCACGACCACTGGACAGGGTGCGGATGGTGGTGCTGTATCCGAACATTTCTGAAAGTGGAACCTCAGCTTTGACGATGCTCAGATTGTTACGGGAATCGATGGCGCCGATCTTGCCGCGGCGACGGTTTAGGTCACCCATGATGTCACCTTGATATTGCTCCGGAGTCATCGCTTCCACCGCCATGATGGGCTCGAGCATGACGCACTTGGCTTTCTTCAACGCGTCTTTGACCGCGAAAATAGCCGCCATCTTGAAGGCGTTTTCGTTGGAGTCGACGTCATGATAGGATCCGTCGAGGATGTCCACATGGATGTCGATCACGTTGTAACCGGCGATGATGCCGTTGAGCATGGCTTCCTGGACGCCAGCTTTGCAGGAGTTGATGTATTCCTTCGGAATGGTGCCGCCGACGACTTTGTTTTCGACGGTGACGCCCTTGCCGCGTTCGCTGGGGAAAACCTTAAGAATCACGTGGCCGTATTGACCGCGACCACCGGATTGTTTGATCAGCTTGCCTTCGCCGTCAGCTTCCTTGGTGAGTGTTTCGCGATAAGCGATCTGTGGCTTGCCGGTGTTGGTTTCCACTTTGTGCTCGCGCTTGAGGCGGTCGCAGATGATTTCCAAATGCAATTCACCCATGCCGGCGATGATGGTCTGACCGGTCTCTTCGTCGGTGCGCACGAAGAACGTTGGATCTTCTTCCGAGAGGCGAGCCAGAGCCGCGCCCATTTTTTCCTGGTCAGCCTTGGTCTTGGGCTCGACAGCCATGGAGATAACCGGCTCAGGGAACGAAGGTGGCTCCAGTTGAATTTCAAAATCCTCGTTGCACAGCGTGTCGCCCGTGCGCACATCACGCACGCCGACCATCGCAGCGATGTCGCCGGAGTAGCAGCAATCAATATCCTTGTGCTCGCTCGCCTGAATCTGGATGAGGCGTCCGACGCGTTCCGTGCGACGCGTGCGGGGATTGTAAATGGTATCGCCCTTCTTGATCGCGCCGGAATAGACGCGGAAGAAGACGAGGCGGCCAAATTTGTCCGACCAGAGCTTGAAGGCCAGCGAGCAGAACTTGCCGTTATCATCCGGCGTGGCTTCGATGGTGATGCTGTGATCGTCAGGGTTGATGCCCTTGGCCGGCTGGATGTCGAGCGGACCGGGAAGATAATCAATCACGGCGTCGATGAGATACTGCACGCCCTTGTTCTTGAAGGCGGAGCCGCCAGCGATCGGGATGATCTTGTTGGAAATCACCGCGCGGCGCAGAGCTTGTTTCACATCCTGGATCGAAATCGGCTTCTCCTCAAGGAACATGGTGCCAATTTCATCGTCCTGGTTGCACAATTCTTCAACGAGACCGGCGTAGGCCTCCTTGGCCACTTCGATTTCCTTGCCTTCAAGTTCACGAACCGAGTAAGTGGAACCCAGTTTGTCGTTATCGCTATAGATAATCGCCTTCTGATTCACCACGTCAATCTGGCCGGACAATGTGTCTTCAGCACCGATCGGGATGAGAATCGGCCAGGCGTTTGCGCCGAGTTTTTCGCGGACATCAGACACCACGCGTTCAAAGTTCGCGCCGGTGCGATCCATTTTATTAACGAACGCAATACGCGGCACGCCGTATTTTTCAGCCTGACGGAAAACTGTTTCCGACTGCGGTTGCACACCAGCAACGGCGCAGAGCACGAAGATCGCGCCATCGAGGACGCGCAGGGAGCGCTCCACTTCCGCGGTGAAATCCACGTGGCCAGGTGTGTCGATGATATTGACGCGGATGTCTTCCATCTCGCGAAGCTTGAAGACACCCTCTTCCTTGAGCTGCTTCCAGCGCGCAGTAACGGCGGCGGAGGTGATGGTGATGCCGCGCTCTTTTTCCTGCTCCATCCAGTCGGTGGTGGCTGCGCCATCATGCACTTCACCAATGCGGTGAATCATGCCGGTATAGAAAAGAATACGCTCAGTCAGCGTGGTCTTGCCCGCGTCGATATGGGCGCAGATGCCAATGTTGCGCGTGCGCTCCAGAGGATATTCGCGATTGGGGGAATTGCGGTTTTCAGCCATGGGGGTTGAAGACAAAGTGCGTGCGGACATGAAATGGTTTACCAGCGGAAATGCGCGAATGCGCGGTTGGCCTGAGCCTGCTTGTGAACGTCATCGCGCTTGCGCACGGCGTTGCCCTGGTTGCCGGCGGCATCCTTGAGTTCGTTGGCCAGAGCCACATGCATCGGTGTGCCCTTGCGATTGCGGGCGAAATTAATGAGCCAGCGCATGGCCAGCGCTTCGGAGCGGGCCGGCGCTACTTCGAGAGGCACCTGATAGGTTGCGCCACCGACACGGCGGGCTTTAACTTCCACGCGAGGCTTGGCATTTTCCACGGCACGGGTGAAAAGTTCGAGCGGATCAACCGCTTCACCGTTTTCATTGAGCTTATCGATCGCGGAATACACGATGCGCTCGGCGAGGCTCTTCTTACCGCTCAACATGATCTTGTTGATCAGGTGCGCGACCAGCTCGCTGTCGTAGCGGGCGTCCTTGAGGACGGGCTTGTGGATGACTCTCTTACGGCGTGACATAATCGGTGGTATTTAAAATTCGTTCGTTTGGCAGAGCCGGATTATTTTTTCTCTGCGGTCTTGGCACCAGCCTTCGGACGTTTCGCACCATACTTCGAGCGACCACGACGGCGAGCTTCCACGCCCAGGCAGTCCAAGGTGCCGCGCACAATGTGATAACGCACACCCGGCAAATCCTTAACACGACCACCGCGCACCAGCACGATGGAGTGTTCCTGCAAATTGTGACCTTCACCACCGATGTAGGCGATGACTTCAAATCCATTGGTCAGGCGAACCTTGGCCACTTTACGCAAGGCTGAGTTCGGCTTCTTCGGCGTGCGGGTCATCACCTGCAAACAAACACCGCGACGTTGCGGACAGTTCTTGAGCGCAGGCGACTTGGACTTGTCCGCTTTGGAGCGGCGACCGAATCGCACAAGTTGGTTGATGGTGGGCATGGCGTCTGTTGAAGTATTTTCGTGCTCGCTCGGTCGAGAGACGGAAAGACGCGACACCATTGGTGTTGCGCGACTTGTCCGGGGCTGCTTCCGATAGAAAGACCCGCCGAAGCGGGCCCTAAAAACCACCCCGCAAGCGGGGCCGAGGCTGATATGTGGAGCGCGGATATTAGAGACCGTTGCAAGTCGCGCAAGGAGTTTTTTCAAAAAAGTGAGTGTTTTTTAACACCCCGCACGGCTCAGTATATACCAAGTGACCCAGCGAATACAGAACGCACGCTAGATTATCCGAATATTTTTCCGAGCCCGCCGCTGAGAAGCGATTGCAAACCCGTGGAGAGCGCATCTCCCTTCGGCGCCACGCCCGTCGGTGTCAGTTTGTCGATCAATCCCGGCAATAACGCCGCAAGACCATTGGCTGCTCCGTGGGCATCTTGCCCAGTAGCCTGAGCGACTTCAGCAAGATGCGAGCCCAGCGCCGCTTTGATATCCTCAGCCGTGGCGGGAGGATTCGGCCCCGTGCTGATCCATCCACTGATCTTGTCGCCGAGACCGGCCGCATTAAATTTCGCCACCAATCCATCAATGCCACCAACCTGCTGAATCAAGCCCGCTGCCGCAGGCAGCATGGCCGCGAGCGAAGCCTGCGTGCCACCTTGTTCCCCGCCCAGCAAACCACCGAGCGCCTTCTTTGCGAGATCACCGATAAGGCTCATATTTCGTTTTAGTGAAGTTTGATTGATGCACCTTTTACGAATTGATTCTGATCAGATTTCGCATCCGGCACAATACTAATTTCGCAGTTGGAATTCAAATCTCACGAAAGCTTGTTCCTGAAATCCTCATAGCCAAAACGTCGCACCACGCGCAACTCAGCGGTCGCAGGATCATAGGTCACGATGTCGGGATGCGGGACACCATTGAAAGTCGTCGTCTTCACCATTGTGTAATGCGCCATGTCGGTGAAAACGAGTTTTTGACCCAGCTCCAACGGTTCAGGAAAAGAATACTCCCCGATCACATCGCCCGCGAGACAACTGGTGCCGCCCAGCTTGTAAGTGTGAGCGTATTCGCCCGGTTTCCCGCTGCCGATGATGAACGGTCGATAAGGCATCTCCAACACATCAGGCATGTGGCAAGTGGCCGAGATGTCGAGGATCGCGGTGGGCGTTCCCTGCGAACCGACAATGTCCAACACGCTGGTAACGAGATATCCGGTGTTCAGCCCGATGGCCTCGCCGGGCTCGAGATAAACTTCGACGCCATGCCGTTCCCGGAAGTTTTTCACAAGACGAACCAGCCGCGTCACATCATAGCCGGGCTTGGTGATGTGGTGGCCGCCGCCCATGTTCACCCATTTAACCTGGGCGAGGAAGGGTGCGAAATTTTTCTCCACCGCTTCCAGAACTTTCTCCAGCACATCAGCTCCCTGCTCGCATAACGCGTGGAAATGCAGGCCCTCTAGTCCCGACAGATCAGCACCCTCCAGTTCCGCAGCGCGCACGCCAAGCCGGCAGCCCGGCGAACAGGGATCGTAGAGCGCGACTTCGACCGTGGAGACTTCCGGGTTCACCCGCAGGCCCGGACTGGGCGCCTTAGCCGCAGCCTGCAGCACTGGCCGGAACTTCTGCCACTGCCGCAGGGAGTTAAACGAAACATGGTCCGCGATGGGCATGATTTGCCGCATCTCCTCGTCCTTGAAGGCTGGAGAATAAACATGCACTTGCTTCCCGAACTCTTCATGCGCCAGCAGCGCCTCGTTCAGTCCGCTCGCGCAACAGCCGTTGAGGTATTGCCGCACTAGGGGAAACGTGCTGAACATGGCAAATCCCTTGAGCGCCAGCAAGACCTTGCATCCGGCTTCTCGCTGCACCTGATCGAGCAACTCGAGATTCTTTTTTAACAACGACAGATCCACCACAAAGGCGGGTGTGGAAACTTGAGCGAGATCAAACTTGGTCATGACTCCAAAAAATTAGTGAGCGGCCATCCGATGCATAAACTCCCCGGCCACGACGCAGAACTCCGCGCGGTTCGCAGGCAACTGGGTGGCGCGAACCGGGAAAGGGGCGAACATTTCAATTTGCTTCATGAAGCGCGGAATTTGTTGTTCGATCCGTCGGTCGTTAATCTTCAGTGTGAGAATGAGCACGCGCGCGCGCACCCGGCTCTGCACACCCTCGATGGTGCGCAGCATGATCGGCGGCGCGATGTTCATATCCGATACCAGCACATGCACCGGACGGGGCAATTCTTGATTAAAAAGATCGCCCGCCGCCACGCGCAAATGTTTTAGCGAACCGGGACGCTTCTCCCCTTCCGCTACCACGCGCGGGTCGAGATCCGCGGTGTCCACGCCCACGACATTCATCCCTCTGCGCAGCAGCGCCAGCGTCGCACCGCCCGGTGAGCAGCCCAATTCCAGTGCCGTTTTCCCAGGGAGCGCCTTCGGACCATCCAGTCCGGCCCAGATCAGAGCCTGTTCCATTTTCAAATAAGCCCGCGAAGGCGCATCTTCCGGCAAGGCGATTCGCGGCAGCGCACCAGCCAGCGGATGCCGCTCCGGACCGTGAACGTGCGCCCCAAGAAAAAGCTTCTCCCCCGGCTCGCCCAGAATCACATCGATGACAAATTGCCCGTCTCTCGGTCGCGAGTTGCCCGATAGCTTCACGCCCGCAGCCTCCAGTGCCGCCATCAACCCCTTCTGCTGCGCATCCACCTGCCCCCACACTTCGTCCGGCACCCCGTCCTCTGGGATGACACGAGGAAACAGATGCAGATGCACCGTCAGTCCGGCAAATTGCTCCGCCACCTTCGCCGCCAGCGCGGCATGATCTTGGAACATCCCCAGCGAGATGCCCGACACCCGGGCAAAAACGGAGTCCGGTGTAAACGAGGCATCCAGCAAGCGGGAACTTTTCCAGGTGATGAGTTGCGGCCGCATGAACGAGGGGCTCAGCATCTTTCCCGCTCGCGTGGCGATCTGCTCCTTCATCGCCCGCTCGGAACCGGCACGGCAGGTCGCAAAAATGAATTCCGACCGCGGGCCGGGCCGGGTCGTGGATGGAGTCTTGGAGGAAGTTGGCATCAGGATTGGCGTCGCGCCCAATTCCATAGCGGGCAAGACATCATGAAGGCAACCGGTATTTGCCCCCCAGATGATCTATTTGCATTTTTTGGGGATTCGGCTATAAGGAGGCTGGCGATAGCGCCTGTTAGAGTTCGAGATATGGAAGGTCATCAGTTGATTTGGTTCGGTGATGATTTGAAACCCGGCGTTCGGGAACAGTCGAGAAGCAGCAGTCACTCCGCAATCAAACAAATGAGCAATAGCAAAATGTATGTAGGCAATCTATCCTTCGATGCCTCCGAAGCCGAAGTGCGCGAGCTCTTCAGCCAACATGGCACCGTCACCGACATCCACGTCCCAACCGACCGCACCACGGGCCGCATGCGCGGCTTCGCGTTCGTAACCCTGGACAGCAAGGAAGCCATGGATGCGGCGATCAACGCCCTCAACGGCCAGCAATTCATGGGTCGTGCCCTCACGATCAACGAAGCCCGTCCGCGTGAAGAACGTCCCTCCTTCGGTGGTGGTGGCGGCGGTGGTGGCCGCGGTGGCCACGGCGGCGGCGGTGGTGGTGGCGGCGGTGGTGGTGGCGGCGGTCGTGGTCGCAGCAGCGGCGGCGGCGGTGGCTACGGTGGTGGCGGCGGCGGCGGTGGTGGTGGCTACGGCGGTGGTGGCGGTCGCGACCGTTACTAAAGCGTAACCTTCAACCGGCGGCTAACCAGGCCCCATAAAAATTTAACGGAACCCGGCGACGGGTTCCGTTTTTTTATGTGGTCTGCACAATTAAAATGGTCCGCACAGTCCTCTGTGCGGTCAGACTCAGGCCGACAGAATACAATCCGCACAGAGGACTGTGCGGACCACTTTCACAAACCCAGCTCCGGCCTAGCCCAATGAACGAATTCCCCGGCCCGCAACTTCGATTTGGCCGGATTCTCCGCGATATAGCACCGGTATTTCACAAAGGCAGCCTCGCTTCTCACCAAGTGATCAAAACTCTCGTCCTGCCAAAAGCGTCCTCGACGGTCCAAGCGTTTATTGATTTGAAGTGCCGTCCATTTCTTCCATGACTCCACTTGCCCGAGCATGGCCTCATAAACAAGCCCGCCAACGAGCAAATGCACGTGATTGGGCATGACAACGAAATCCGCAAGAGTGTAACGCTCACCGTCGAAATGACGCAGGGCATCAGCGACGATTTGCGCATGACCTTGGTGGCGGAGAGCACCCTCACCGTGGCAGGCATCAAGTTCGTCCTCAATCACCCGCGCAAAGCGGCGGCCAAACTCTTTGCGCAGTGGTTCCGGCAGTTTTTCCAAGGCCAGCCACCAGCCCGGAGCATCGGGATCGATGTTGTGATTTAGCAACCACGCGGCGCGGTCTGCGCGCCAGTGTTCCCAAACTTCCTTGGGGATGGAATCCGCGGTGCGCCAAGTAATGAAATAGGTGGCTCCCTCTTGATCCCAATGTGGCAAATGGCCACGAGTGATGCTGACCGGCGCTTCAGGGTTGAAAAACCGGAAGTGCATGAGGGGCGGCTTGGAGTGATTAAAGTGGTCCGCACAGTCCTCTGTGCGGTTTTCATATCAAGACCTTTGCACACCATGAAGCGCACAGAGGACTGTGCGGACCACTCTAAAAAACCGCCTCACTCCCCCGCCATCTTCTCCGTCGGCCACGTCTCTACCCAGGGCAGGCCGTAGGCATTCAAATCAGCCATGAACGGATCGGGATTCAACTGCTCCACGTTCCACACACCCGGTTGACGATACTCGGACGGATTCGTCAGCAACTGCCGCGCCGCGATCATTGCCGGCACGCCGGTCGTGTAGCTCACCCCCTGCGAATTCGTCTCCCGATAGCAGTCCTCGTGATCCTTGATGTTATACACGTAATAGCGCAAGGGCTTGCCATCCTTGCCCGTGCCTTCGATCCAGTTGCCGATGCAGGTCTTGCCCTTGGTGTCCGCTCCCAGCGTGCCGGGCTCCGGCAGCAGCGTCTTAAGAAACTCAATGGGAATGATGTCCACCCCCTGATGTTTCACTTTATCAATCCGGGTCATGCCCACGTTCACCAGCACTTCCATGTGCTTGATGTAGTTGTCGCCAAAGGTCATCCAGAACCGCGCCCGGCGCATCGGAATGTGCTTCGTCAGCGACTCCAACTCCTCATGATAGAGACAATAAATATTCTTCGGACCGATGCCATCCGGGAAGTCGAAGCTCCGCTTGATCGCCAGCGGCTTCGTCTCCACCCACGCACCGTTTTCCCAGTAGCGACCGTTGGCCGTGACTTCCCGCAAATTAATCTCCGGATTAAAATTGGTGGCGAATGCCTTGCCGTGATCGCCCGCGTTGCAGTCGATGATGTCCAGCGTATCGATCTTCGAGAAGTGATGCTTCAGCGCGTAAGCCGTGTAGACATTCGTCACACCCGGATCGAACCCGCAGCCCAGCAGCGCGGTCAGGCCCGCATTCTTGAACTTGTCCTGGTAAGCCCACTGCCAGTGATATTCAAACTTCGCCACATCGCGCGGCTCATAGTTCGCCGTGTCGATGTAATGCACCCCCGCCTCCAAGCACGCATCCATGATCGTGAGATCTTGATAAGGCAGCGCCACATTGATCACCGCTTCCGGCTTGAAGCTTTTTAGCAGCTTCACCAAAGCAGGCACATCATCTGCATCGACCCCCGCCGTTTGAATCGGCCGTTTCAATTCGGCGGCGATGCCATCGCATTTTGCCTTGGTGCGCGAGGCCAGCATGATCTCCCCGAACACGTCGGGAAGCTGGGCGCATTTATGAGTGACTACGCGGCCAACGCCGCCCGCGCCAATGATGAGGATTCGATGAGACATGAGCCGCGAAGGTTGCGCCGTTCTCCGCCGCGTCAAGCAACATGCGCAAGAGGAATGCCACAGGAGCGCGGGCGTCGGCCAGTATGTGTTTCTGAAATCGTTAGGACAACCCCGACATTCCTATTGCCGTGATCCACCTATTAGTCGTTGCTACACACATTCTATGAATTGGTTCACAACGGCTTTCATTCTGATTGCAATCGCTTTAGCTCTTGCACTTCGCGAGCATATTTGGTTGCGCAAGGCTTCAATCACCAACGGCACAATCATCGAGATACTCACTTCGCAAGGCCAAAAGGGCATTACATCGAATCCTCGGGTGCGATATGTGGCAGCAGATGGATCGCCACATGAGTTCACTCGCAGCTATTATAGTTCAAACCCGAAGTATTCTGTCGGTCAGCAGGTCACAGTCGCTTATGACCGCAACTCATATGAAGGACGTATCGTGCTTTTCGCCGAGCGGTTTATCTTCGCCGCGATGATCTGTTGCTTGGGGTTGGCAATCCTCGTCTCGGTAATAATTTTCCAGCTTGGCCGTTCACTCGTTCCCCGTATCTATCTTCAACATCAAATCATAAGCGAATCTGCAAAATGAAAAATCGCATCCAGTGCTTCACACTTCCGATCTCCGTCATAATCCTGGCAACAATGGCCTTGGCCGGTCCTGATCAAACACAGGACGAGCGGGACAAGACCGCCACCCAAGTCGCCAAGACTTGGTTTACTTCGCTGATGGGGGGAGAGGCTGCTGTCACCACCTCACTCTGCGCGGTTCCGTTCTCATTTGACGGAAAAAAAGAAATCAAGACGCTTCCAGAACTGGAGGCGCTTTATGCGCAAATTATCAACGAAAAGGGCAAGCGGGATTTGAAACCAGTTTTCGTCAAAATCGAGAGTTCCTCGCCAGAAAAGGTCGTGGTCATTCTCACGATTGAAGGCGACGACCAAAAGATCGCGGTATTCGTCAAACCCGGCGAAGTTTTTCGTGTCATCGGATTCAGGGACTGAGGAAAACCCAACCAAAGTAATTTCATGAAGCTCGCGATCATACTCATGGCCACCGTAGCAGTCCTTAGTCTTGGGCGGGCTGCAGACACTGCCCCGGCTGGCGGCGCGGAAGAGTTTGTCCGGCAGGTGGTGCAGACATATCTCGACGAAGAAAACAAAGTCACCTTCAAAGTCGCCGACCGGGTGTTCGCCATCGACAACGGCGAAGTTCTGACCAAGGCGGATTTGCAGAAAGCCTGGCCTCAATTCGCCAAGCAGGCTTTCAAAAAACAAGTGTCACTGGATCAGTTCTTCAAAGATGCAGAGCTGCTCTTGAGTTCACCGCGCGACAACAAGCGGCTGATGAGCAACCAGCGGGTTCTGGAGGCTTACAAATATCAAGACGGTGATCTCTACTGTGATGCCAGCCACATGAAAGAGGGGACGGAAAACCTCATCGCCTACGACAAAGCCTTCATCTTCATCATCCGCCAAGTCGAAGGCAAGTGGACGCTTATCGGCATCGGAGGATAAAAATGTCGCCGATTAACGTTCGCGTTTAACATCAGCCACAAACTCCATTGTCGCGCGAGTGATCTCCTGGGCTACGTTGGCCCGGCTCTTGGCAAATGGCGGCTTGAACCACGGAAACGCGCCTATCAAATCGTGCGTCACCAACACCTGCGCATCACAACCATCACCGGAACCAATGCCGATGGTCGGTATCTTTACTGACTGCGATATCCTCAGCGCCACTTCCGACACAATGCTCTCAAGCACGATCGCCGCCGCACCAGCATCCTCCAGCGCACGGGCGTCATCGAGCAGACACAATGCGTCCGCCTCCATCTTCCCCTTTTTCTTGTAGCCGCCATCGAGCTTCACGCTCTGCGGCAGCATGCCGATGTGACCGATATAACCGATGCCCGCCTGAGTGATGGCGCGCACTTGCTCGATGACCACCCGGCCACCCTCGAGTTTTACCGCATCGGCACCAGCACTCACAAGTCGTTCCGCATTTTTCAGTGCCTGCTCCGGCGTGTCATAACTATGAGCCGGAAGATCCACCACCACCGGCGCCCGCTTCACGGCGCGTCGAACGGCGGCGGCATGATGGAGCATGGTGTTCATATTCACGCTCGTAGTGTCCGGCAGGCCCAACACCACCATGCCCAGTGAATCCCCCACGAGAATGATGTCCACACCCGCTTCATCGAGGAGCCGCGCCGTTGGATAATCATAAGCGGTGAGCACGGCCAGCTTTTCGCCGCGAGCTTTGCGTTCGATGAGTTGTTGAGTCAATGGATGCACGGCGTGACGCATACATGCCAAACGCGATTCGTGCAACGTGGCTGCCGTTCAGGCCCAACCCCGAACAACCATCCTGATCGAGTCATCATCCGGCTTCAATCGCGTCAACAGCACGGCAACGCTCGCACTCAGGCCGGACGGGACAAGATCAGGACTGATGTCCATCAGCGGCTGAAGCACGAATCTGCGCTCCGCCAGCCTCGGATGCGGCAGAGTCAGTTCTGCTTCGTTCATGATCAAATTTCCGGCGCACAGGATGTCGAGGTCAATGGTGCGCGGCGCGTGGTGGGCGCGCTCCTTCGGACGGCCCAATTCACCTTCGATTTTGCGCAGGATCAATAGCACCTCACTCGGCGAGGCCTCGCATTCCAGTTCGACCACTGTATTATAAAACGCACCGGAATCTTCTGGGCAATCCACCGGCGCGGATTCATAGACCGGTGCTGCGACCAGCAAACGCGCCTGAGGCAGTCGCTCCAGCATCAGTCGCAGTGCATCTTGAAGATGCTGGAGGCGCTCACCGAGATTGGAGCCGAGGGCGATGGCGTAAATCATTGTATTGTAGTGCCGCCTTCAGGCGAAACTACATGCAGTCACTTCAATCCCAAGACATCTTGCATGTCATAAATCCCGGGAGACTTGCCACGCAACCACACAGCCGCGCGCACCGCACCGTTGGCGAAGGTATCGCGACTGGAAGCCTTGTGAGTAAGTTCCACACGTTCGCCGACATTCGCGAAAACCACGGTGTGATCGCCCACGACATCGCCGCCGCGCAGGGCGTGCACGCCGATCTCTTTTTTGGTGCGGGCACCGACGTCACCCAGACGACCATGCCGCGTGTCCATCTCGTAGCTGACCTTGGTTTCCTCGCAAAGAATCTCCACCAGGCGGCGCGCAGTGCCGCTCGGTGAATCGGTCTTCATCCGGTGATGCATCTCGATAACTTCCAAATCGAATTCCTCGCCGAGAATCTGCGCCGCCTTGCGCGTGAGCCAGAACAAGGTGTTCACTCCCACGCTGAAATTCGGCGCCAGAACGATTGGAAGCGTCTTTGATGCCTGACGAATTCGCTCCAGTTCATCCGCCGTGTGTCCGGTCGTGCCCATCACCAGCGGCTTGCCCAGCTTCAAGCAGGCAGCAACCAGCTCATCGCTAAAATGATGCGTGGTGAAATCGATGGCCACATCCGTTTTTGCCAGAGCTGCTTCCAAAGAGTCACCCACATCAATCGCCGCGCCCACGGCGCAGTCGGGATGGCGTTCCACCGCTTGGCTGACGGCTTGGCCCATGCGGCCTTTGCTGCCGGTGACGAGAATTTTTAACTGGCTCATGATTGGATCAAAGCAAGCTCAACTGTTGCATCACCGCTTTCAGTTCCGCCACCTGGGCAGCACCCATTTCGCACATCGGCAAACGCATTTCGACATCGCAGATGCCTGTGAGCGCCATCGCGGTCTTGATCGGGATCGGGTTGGTAGAAAGTTTGAGGAACGCTGCGAAAAGCGGATAAAATTTATCATGGACGCGACGGGCCTCGTCCCATTTGCCTTGCAAGACGGCTTGCACCAGATGGCTCATCTCGCGCGGGATG
>JAIOQF010000168.1 GCA_021413535.1 Verrucomicrobiota bacterium | reverse complement strand
GGGGCGCCACATTGAAGGCGTCTTGCCGCAATCCTTCAAGATCAAGCGTGACATAAGCCCAGCCGAGTGCACGCAATCCACCTGTGATCGCCTCCCGCTGTCGCATCGCGGATTCCAGTTCCGACTCCGGCACCTCAACGCGCACCACATCGCCGTGATGCCGCGCGCGCAGTTCGTGAAACCCGAGCGTATGGAGAAACTTTTCCGCGAGTTCGATTCGCTTGAGCAGATCGCCAGTGACGCCGGTCCCGTAGGGAATCCGGGAAGAAAGGCAGGCGGCAGCAGGCTTGTCCCAGTTCGGCAGTCCGAGTGCGCTCGCTGCATCGCGCACGTCTTGCTTGGTAAAATCAAGTTCGTTCAGCGGACTGCGAACACCGTGCTTGATCGCCGCAGCCCGACCGGGACGAATGTCGAAGGCATCTTCTGCATTCATGCCATCAAGCACATGCGAAATCCCACGGGCATCCGCGATCTTCCGAAGCGTCGCGTAAACATGGTTCTTGCAATGGTAGCAGCGGTTCGGCGCGTTGATGAGATACTCGGGATCGTCAACTTCATCCGTCTCAATGACCTCGAGTTCGGCGCCCATGCTTTTCGCCAGCGCAACGGCGTCATGCCGTTCCGACTCCGGGAGGCTCGGCGAAACAGCGAGCACGCCCAGCGCGTTCTTTTGCAAAACATCCGCAGCCATCTTCAGAATCAGGCTGCTGTCGACTCCGCCCGAAAATGCAACGACCACTCGACTCATGCGGGCGAGATGTTCGCGGAGGCGCTCCAGCTTTTCGTTGAGCTCAGGTGACATCATTAGTTAATTTGCAGCGGTGACCCCGGGGCTGTCCATAAAACTTTTCTGAAATCGCGCCGCAACATCTTGGGTAAATTTTTTCATGAGTGCAACGGTCATTTCATTACTGCGCGCGCGCTCGCCAATTTCAGCTGTTGTGAAATTTTCTGTTACCAAAGCCAGCACAGTGGCATAAGCCCACCGATGGTTCACGCCGCGCATGATATTGTCCTGAAGCGTGAGCCAGATGCGCCTGGCGTGGCTGGAAGTAGTTACGTTCTGGCCGATAAACCAATAAAAGTAATGAGCACGCAGCGGCCTGCGGTTGCCATCTTTGAGTATGATGTCTTTGCTGATGTAGAGATCTCGCACGCTCAATTCACGGCCTTGACCCATCGGCAGTTTTCGGGTGCTACTGTCCAGTATTGTCCAGCCCTGGCCTTGCAAACAGATTTCGGGCCGGTGGATGCTGCGACGCTCCGCTCCGCTGAGAACGATCTCGCAATGAATCACGTCCTGCAACGCCGCAGACTGCACATTTGAATAGTAAATCGCCTTGGCAAACTGGGTGTCGGCAGGCAGGATTTTCTTTTCCACCGGATCCGGATTGCATGGTTTCGCAAAGAAACCCGGCAGAGTTACCGGAAGCTCCATGACCACACCGAGCCCATTGCCCATCGTAATCTCGGGAGAGAATCGACACAGTGCTGCAGCTCCGGCCGTGAGCAGGGCAAGGATCAGACTTCGTCGGGAGAAGGCGGTCATGACTCGAACAATGGAAGCGGCCTTTCATTTCCAAAGCGTCGGTTGAGAACGGCCTCGATCGCCTTCAATCCAAGAAGTCCCACTAGAAATACGGCGATGCCGGCGAGCAGGTGAAAATTTGACGTGTATTCCTCACCGCGACCAACAGCGAAATCCTGGCCAAAGAAAATACTAGCCACAATCAGAATCAAAATGCGCACCATGTTAGCCAGCACCGCGAGTGGAAGGCTCAAGACAAAAATCAGCGAGCGCCTCCAGAATGAGCGCTGCCGGAAATATCCGTAGAGTGCTGAGACCATCATCAGAGCGAAGAGAGATCGCATTCCGCTGCATGGCCCGTCCACGCCGAGGTTGAACAATGCGCCCTGCCCGCGTAGTGCAGTGGCAGCGGAGACAAGCGAAGTCCCGTCTTGCAACGTCGCGATGCCTGCCAAATTCAGCAGCCACGAGGTCGCGCTGACCATGAAGTAGCGCAGTTGAAAGGCGAGCGTGTCCTCTAGAAAAACATAAGGCCAGGCAAATCCGAGAATGAACCAGGCAAAACTGACGAATTTGAAATACTCCCAGCCCCAGAGCCAGAGCACCACCCCTGCCACCAATAATTGCAACGCCACGAAACCGGCATAATAAATATTTCCGCGATATCCCACCCAGAACATCAGCAAGCTAAATATAATCAGCACCAGACCGATGAAGTTCGATTCCGGCTTGAGCGTGGATAAGCTCCTGCGCTGACGCCACACGAGAAAAGCCGCGATGCACGGCGCCAGTGCTCCATGCTGCCAGGTGGGTTGCGACCATTGCAACTTCAACCATTGCGCGATTGTATATCGGAAATCAGCATAGCCCGCTGCATAAGGCATCAAAAATATGAAATACACCATGACCGCCCCGAATGGGACGAGCGACCATGCACTCCACCGACGCGCCAGCCCATGCGGCGTGTTCTCCCCGGGAACGAATGTGGTGCTACGACTCATTTTTAGGAAGTCGCTGCCAGACAATGCGGAAAATCCAAACCAAGCAACGAGTTGGAAAAACGATCACCGCCCCGGCCACACCCCGGTAAAGACAATCCAAGTGCCAGCGAGACGCAAAACGAAATCGAGAATTCTTCGCGAAGAACGTGCGCTGGAATCTTTGAACCAATGACATCTCGCCGCGCCAAAATGTTTCCGCGATTCCATTTTCCACATGGGGTTCACAGAGTTCGACGCGGCTGCCTCCATCGACGAAGAGATGAAAGCCGGCGTTATGAGCCTGTCGGGTGAAGCTGCTGTCGCCGCCGTAGTGAGGCCAGCGTTTTGCATCCGGCAGACCGATCTTGCGCATCACCTCGACTGAGAAAGCAACTTGATAACCCGCCAGAACATCGACCGGCGCGAGTTCATCGCTCACGGGAAGAACTGATCTTCGCCGCAGGCTGCATGTCGCAGCCGGCTTACCATCGATCATAGCGCATGATGCGAGCAGATGCTCGGGATTGTGTCTCACGTGATTGACGATCCGGCGCAAGGACGTTTCATCGGGACTGGTGTCGTCATTGAGCCAGACGATCTCGGTGGCCCCCAGCTCTGCAGCGTGCTTCATGCCCTTGGCGATGGCACCCGTCCAGTAGAGCTGACCGTTGCCAGCAACGATCTCAACATGCGGATGCAAATGGCTCACAGAAGTTCCTGTGCCATCGGTGGAACCATCATCCACCACGATGATCTTCCATGCAGGATCACCCGCGCACCACGACAGACGATCCAAACAAGCCAGCGTAATCCGCGCCCGGTTATGAACCGGAATGATAATCGCCGCGAACGCCGATGGTGCGTCGCTCATGGAAATCTACTTTTGAGAAATTCCGCGAGCCGTTCCGCCACCGCCGCATGGGTGTATCGATCTTGAAGCAGTTTTTGCTGCTCTGTCTTTTTCTCAGCAGCCCAGGCTGGATCAGCCCGCAATTTATTGATGAGCCGGCCCACGGCGGCGATATCACCGGGAGGAAAGATGAGATCAGGGTCGTCAAGCACCTCGGGTATCGCACCGGATGATGATCCTGCGGCCAAAGCACCACTGGCGATGGCCTCGATCATAATGTGACCGAATTGCTCCTCCCAATATGTTCCGCCACGTTGAACAGGATGACTTCCGAGAACCAGAAGATCCAATGTCTGAAGAAACGCGGGCAGTTCGTGATGCGGCACCGGATCGAATACATGAAGCCAGTCCACTGTCGCCGCCTTGGCTTGCAACTGCGCACGGAGATGCCCATGACCCTTCAAAGCCAGATGCACACCGAATGTTCCGCCACGCTCCGCCGCCGGCAGCGACTCCATCGTGCGCAGCAGGTCAAGCACGCCCTTTTCTTCCACGAGGCGACCAGCGAATCCGATGATGAACGCCTGCTCCGGCAATCCCGTTTCGCGCCTGAGCTGCACACGTTGGTCACCATCAATGGGACGATCGTGCCTGGGATCGACCCCCACCTGCGGGCAAACCAGCACGCGATCTTCCGGCATGCCGGCTGAGATCACGATTCGCGAAGCGGCCTTGTTCCCGCAAATAAAAAAATCAGAAGAACGTGCGCTAAGCTGATAGACCTTTTTCAGAATGATACCCTTCAGCCCAGGACGCAAAACATTCTCCCAAGTGAATTCTCCAAAGCATCTCACCTGACCGGAGTGGCGCGCCTGTATAAGTGCCTGCCACTTGAGAAAAGACCACGGTTCATTCTCCACCAGCACATAATCCCACCGGCGGCTGCGCAAGATGGCACCCAGTCCGCGCATGAAAAAGCGGGTGACACTGGCGACGCTGCCAACAACATCCAGATTGTAACATTCGAAGTCGCCCGTTTCCGCTGCGCCACCAAAGCGATCTCCGTCCAGTCCGTAGTGCCCATGGAAGCCGCTAGTCACCACAGTGGCGCAGGTAAGATCAAAATGCCAGGCCAGCTCCGGCAGTTTCTTGGCGTGTTCTGCAATCGCATAAGTGTGCGCGATCAATAAAAGCGATGGCTGGCCCTTCATGCCTGATTATGTCGTGGCGTAAAAAAGAGCCACTGCATTGTCTCCGGTCGGCCTTCGTCGTAGAGCCAGGCGAGAACTTCCGGAGCCGTCTCTTGAATGAATGCACTGGGGTGACGGATAATTTTCTCCATCGGATTCATGCTCTGGAACAGAGTGCAATGGTGCGTCTTGCCAAATCGCTCCTGCAAAGTCTCAGAGATTCCGCGAACGATAAAATCGTGGGCCTCAATGAGAAGATCACAGGCGGCTAGTTGCGGCACGATGGTATCATTAAAAATATCCAGTTCCGCTCCTTCACAATCCGAAATGATCAGCGCACGCTGACCCGCCACCGCTGCCGACAGTTGCTCCGGCACGCAGGCACCGTGGATGCTGACACGATCAGCGACACCGTTGAGCGAAGCCATTTCGGCGCAGAGTTCCCGCGCACGTAAATCAATATCAAATGCCTCTACCTTCAAGTTCGGCATCCGCACGGCCAGCCCGACGGCGTAATACCCTTCGGC
>JAIOQF010000020.1 GCA_021413535.1 Verrucomicrobiota bacterium | reverse complement strand
TCAAACAATTGCACGCCGGCTTCCAAAGCCATTTCCACAAAGCCTGCGCCAGGGAAAATGATGTGCGCGTCGACCTTGTGATCTTTGAGGTAAGCCATGTGACGAGCGTCGAGTCTCGTGAGCCAGGTCGGCGTAGCGCGTGGCAGGCGCATGTCGAGCAGTCCTTTGCCGCCCTGAGCGAGCCGGCCGTCGCGCAACTCGCTGGACTCATGCCACCAGCGGCTCTTGTCCCAAGGATAAGCCGGCAGGGAAAGCAGTTCCCGCGATGGCGTCATCGCCGCAAAATTGAGCGTCACCCCGGCGCGATGCAGATCGAGCGCAGCTTCGAGGAAAGTATCGTGCTCGCGCTCGCGGCGAGTGGAGGCCGTCACGGGAACTTTTTGTCCGCGGGCGGTGAGACATTCTTGAATGGATATGGAGAGAGCCGGGTGAGAACTGATTTCCAACCACAGATCGACGCCGAAGTCAGCCACGGCATTGACGGCCGAGACGAACTGAACTGATTGCCGGATGCCCTTGCCCCAGTGAACGGCGGTGCAATCTTTCCCAGCACAACGCTGACCGGTCACGGTGCTGAAGAACGGAACGGTTTCCGTCTGCGGCTTGAGGCTCGCCAGTTCGCGCGTCAACGCATCAGCCGCAGGCTGCATCATGGCGTGGTGGAACGGATGATCGACCCGGACAAAACGAGCAAACACACCCTTCGGCTCCAGTTCGGCATGGATGATGTCGAGCGAGGCGCGTGTTCCGGAAAGCGTCAGCGAGCGAGGGCCATTGAAGGCCGCGATGCTCACGGTTGGATCAAGGCGGGCGATCAGCGCCAGCGCCTCTTCTTCGGACAAGCCAACGGCCAGCATCGTGCCATCACCCCGGGCGCATTCGTGCATCAAGCGGGCGCGCAACACAATCACGCGCGCTCCTTCTTCCAAACTGAGAACGCCAGCGACACAAGCCGCCGCAATTTCACCAACGCTGTGTCCGACAATCGCGGCTGGAGTCACGCCCATGGACTTCCAATGTTCTGCCAGCGACACTTGCATGGCAAAAATCGCCGGCTGGGCAATCTCCGTCTGCTGAAGTTTCGAGTCCGCTTCGTCGCGGCCGAGTTCTTCGAGCAATGAGAAGCGCGCGTGGGACTTCATCGCCGCCGCACAAGCTTCCATGGTCTTGCGGAACACCGGTTCGTTGCGCATCAGTTCGCGCCCCATGCCCCACCATTGCGGTCCTTGACCGCTCATGACAAAACCGATCCGTGGCGCATGTTCCGGACGCGGAGTAAACGAAGTGCGAATGAGATTCCCAGCCTGACCACTGGAGAATTCTTGGAGTTCCTGCGCGAGTTGCTCTGAAGAACGCGCAGCAATCGTCAACCGATGCGAGTGATGGTTCCTGCGTGCACCAAGAGTATAAGTCAGCGCGGGCAGCAAGGGGGAACTCCCGTTGCTTTTTTCATGCTCCGTTACCCAGGTTCCCAAACGGGACGCGGCGGCGAGAAGCGCATTTTCCGAACGCGCGGACAACACCAAGGGCCAACTCCGCTCCAAAGAAGCGGCCTGATGAGTCGGCAGGACCGACGCAGGTGCTTCGGCGACAATGACGTGCGCGTTGGCGCCGCCGAATCCAAACGAGTTGACGCCCACGATGCCGGGGCCGTCAGTCTTCGGGAAGGGCTCCAGCTTAGTCGGCACTCGCAGTTTCAAAGCCTTAAAGTCGATGTGCGTGCTAGGCGTTTTGAAGTGCAGACTCGCGGGGAGTTGCTTGTGCTTCAGCACCAGCAGTCCCTTGATCAGCCCGACAATTCCTGCCGCAGTTTCCAAGTGGCCGAGGTTTGATTTCACGGAGCCGATCGGCAGCGGCTTGTTTGCCGGCCGGTCGGGGCAGAGTGCGTTGGCCAATGCCGTGGCTTCGATGGGATCGCCCACCGCCGTGCCAGTGCCGTGCGCTTCGACGAAGTCTACTTCCGTGGGATGGATGCCGGCGTCGGCGCAGGCGTCCATCACCAGTCGGGCCTGGGCTTCCGGGCTGGGCAGCGAAATGCCATTGGTGTGGCCGTCCTGGTTCAAGGCCGAACCACGGATCACGCCATGGATTGGATCGCCATCTGCGATGGCTTGCGCGAGGGGTTTCAGCAGCACCATTCCGGCGCCTTCACCACGAACAAAGCCGTTTGCTTCCGCCGCGAACGCCTTGCACTTGCCATCGGGCGAGAGCATTCCCGCTTGCGAAAAGCCGATGAAACCATCAGGCGTGATCATCACCGTCACTCCGCCGGCCATTGCCACCTTGCATCGGCCGGCATTGATTTGCTCGCAGGCAATATGCACCGCCGTCAGCGCGGATGAGCATGCAGTATCCATCGCCAAGCTCGGCCCATGGAGATTGAAACAATATGAAATACGATTCGCCGCGATGCTGTGCGCGTTGCCAGTCGGCGAGTGCGCACTGATGCCGGAACGATCTGTCGAACCACCCTGGATATTCTGGTAGTCGTTGTGGGACACGCCCACGAACACGCCGATATCCGTGCCCTTTTCCAAATCTAAAACAATGCCCGCGTCTTCAATCGCCTCCCAGGCAGTTTCGAGAAGAAGCCGCTGCTGCGGATCGATATAGGGAGCCTCACGAGGCGAGATGCCAAAAAATTGCGGATCGAACTGGTCGATGCCGTCAATGAAACCGCCGCGCTTGGCGATCGTCTTGCCCGCGATGCCCGGCTCGGCGTCATAGAATCTTTCCACGTTCCACCGGTCGGCGGGCGCCTCAGAGACAACGTCGCGCCCTTCGGCCAGCAACTTCCAAAATGATTCGATGTCATTGACTCCGCCGGGAAAGCGGCAGCCAATGCCGATGACGGCAATACCTTCTTTATGCATACGATTGGGGTTCCTTTAGAGGGGCGTTAGTGGGAGTGAGTCCTCCAGAGGGGACGTTGATTATGCTGTGGATTTTTCTGATGGCAAGCGCATTTCACCCCCGATTCCCGCGCCCTGTCGATCATACGTTTTAATGCACAAGCTGGCTGCCAAGGAATTTTCCCGGCAACATTAAGAAATAAACCGAGTGCTCGCGGCGAGCGCGGTGGTCACTCGTGACATCAGATGCGGCCCGCCAGGAAATATTTATTCCTTGAAGAAAGTGCCTTTCGGGCACAAACCTCGCCTCCGTCGCGCAATCGCCGAGAGGCCGCTCATGAAATTGTATACTCCAAAAGAATCGTATTTGTGGCTCAAGACCCTGTGGGATCACCGCTGCAATTTGCGAATTTCCCGCGCGAAACTCGAGGCCGCCCAGCTCAAAAAGTTTCGCCGACTCGTCTCACGCGTCCAGCATCACTCGCGTTATTATCGCGCCATCATCGAGCAGCACGGCATTAATCCGGCGACTTGCCTGCCTGCTGATTTTCCGATTCTGACCAAGCACGATGTGATCAGGCACTTTGACGACATCGTCACGGATCGTCGCATCACGCGGGATCGCATCGCCGATTTTCTGGCGCGCTCGACGGATCCGCAAGAATTGTTTGAAGGCCGCTTTCACGTGCTCCACACCTCGGGCACCTCAGGCACCGTGGGCTATTTCGTCTTCTCGCATGAGGCTTGGATCAAGGGGTCCAGTCATGCGGTGCGGGCCGCACCCCTGCGCTGGCGGCGGCGGACTGCTTTCGTCGCCGCCACCCGCGGCCACTTCGCCGGCGCCAGCCTGATCCTCACCGGAAATCACGGCACCAATAATCTTTTCTATGACGTTCGCACCTTCGATGTGGGCCGGCCCATGCCGGAAATCATAGCCGAACTGAACAAATTTCAGCCGCATGTGCTCTCCGGCTACGGAACCGTGCTCAGGGTGCTGGCCGAAGCTCAGGAGCGTGGCGAGCTCCGAATCAAGCCCACCCATGTCGGTAATGGCGGCGAGCCCCTCCTGCTCGAAACCAAAGCCTGTCTTGAGCGCGCTTTCCATGTCCCCGTCATGAATGCCTATGCCTCCAGTGAGCATCTCTACATGGGCATGACACTCCCCGGCTCCAACGGCATGCACCTGCTGGAAGACGATCTAATTTTCGAACTCAACCCCGATCACACCTGCGTCACCAACTTGTTCAACGAAACCATGCCGCTGATACGCTACCGCATGGACGACGTGCTGGTGCCAGACTTGAATGGATCAACCAAGCTCCCCTTCACCAAAGTAAAAGAAATCGTCGGCCGCAGCGAAGACGCCCTCATCTTCACCAACTGCCATGGCCAGGAAGACTTCATTCATCCGATCGTCATCGTCGAACTGATCGTCAGCGGACTGAATGCCTGGCAGATTGTCTTGGAAAACAAAACATCTTTCCGCTTCCGCGCGAGGCTGAATGCCGGTCAATCCATCCAGGAACAACAGGCCACTTGCGACCGAATCCGCGATAAAATGAACGCCATCCTTGCCGAAAAAGAGATGAGCAATGTGCATTTTGAAATTGAGCAGGTGGACACGCTGGAGATCGATCCCCAGACCGGCAAATTCCGTCTCGTGGTTCGCGAACCTATTTTATAGAGCTTCACAAAACGCGAAAATATGAATGAAAGCTCCACTCACGGAGCCGGAAGCAAAACGTCATCCGCAGCACCACGATGCGCCTTAATAAATGCATCCGGTGAAACTCGATCTAAAGGCGCATCCGCATAGCCAGCCCCAGGATAAACCGACCCGCTCCGCCGCACTTCAAAATGCAGATGCGCCAGGTATCGTCCATCCGCCGTGCCCACGCTCCCAATCTTCTGTCCCCGCCGCACCACCTCACCTTCCCGGACCAATCTCTTCTCCAAATGGGCGTAAACCGTCTGATAAACCCGCCACCCACGCGCGGCCTCCGGCTCTCGCACCCGATGCGCTAAAATAATCATATTCCCCCACCCCGGTCCCGGCATCCCGGAATAAATCACCCGGCCCGCCCCCGCCGCATACACCGGGTCTCCCAAGTCAGAATTCCAGCCACCGATCCCATTGAGATCGTCCCCCAGATGTCGCGTGGTGCGAAAAGGCTGGGCATTATAAACCAGCGCCCCCTGCTCGCCGCCCATAGGCATTTCAAACGAAACCGCCAGCGGCAAAGTCGCAACCTCCGCCGCCGACAGCCGCACAAAGGCTGCATCAAATGGCTGCGGCTCAGTCTCTTTCTCCCGCCCGCATGACGCCAGCCCAAAAAGGGGAACCATCCAAAGAAACCTAGCAACACGCAACATCACCCCACTGATCACACCACCATCCCCACCCGTCAACAGCACCACTGAGTCACCTACCTCTGACCTTTGCCCTATGACTTCCGCATTCCGACTTTCCGCTTTCAATGTTCCATGTTCGATGTTCAATACTCGACGTTCTCCTCATGACCGAAACCGTCCGCCAGCAACTCGACAGCTTCCTCGCCAGCAGCGGCCTCCGCCGCACCAAGCCGCGCGATGTGATCATTGAGGCCGCGTTCGGCACACGCGAACATTTCAATGCGGACCAGCTTCACGAAATGACACGTCGGATCGACCGCAGCATCTCCCGGGCCACGGTCTATCGCACGTTGGGATTGCTCGTGAAATGCGGCCTCTTGCGCGAGGTGGATCTGGGCCGCGACCAGACTTACTACGATCCGAACTTCCTCGACAAACCGGAGCACAACCACCTCATCTGCACCGACTGCGACCGCGTCGTCGAGTTCGAGGACGAGCACATCGCCGTGCTCGAAGACTGCATCACGCGCCGGCTGGGATTCACCCCCGCCAGCAAAAGCATCCGCATCGTCGCCAAATGCGACGAACTGGAGCGCACGGGACAATGCCGGTTTCAAAACGTGAAACACAAATCGCCTGGCACAAGGTAAGGCGCATCGGTGATGTATTCTCACCATGCTTCGGGCCATTACTAATCGGCATCACATGGCCTTCAGCCTCGGCGCGTGTTTTCTGTTCGCCAACAATTTTCTGTTCGCCAACTAAGATGAATAATCAAACTTGTCGCAAATTTACCCCGCCCATGCGGAAAGCTGGTGACACTTTTTTGCATTACCGGAGACTGATACTTTGTGTTTTGTAATTTGATTTTTCGCAGCTAGTCTTCGTGCTCCCCATGTGGAAAGGCCGTTTCACCCAACCCACCAGCGCCCTCGTGCAGCGCTACGGCGAGTCTGTATCCTTCGATCACAAGCTCTACGCCCATGACATCTGGGGCTCCATCGCCCACGCCAAGGCGCTGACCAAAGCTGGCATCCTCACCGCAAAGGAATTTAAGGCGATCGAGAAAGGTCTGCTCGAAATCAAGGCGGACATCGATGCCGGAAAATTCACCTGGCGCGAAGAACTTGAAGACGTGCACATGAACATCGAATCCGCCCTCACCCAGCGGATTGGTGCGCCGGGCGCGAAGCTCCACACCGCGCGCAGCCGCAACGACCAAGTCGCCACCGACACCCGTCTCTGGTGCCGCGATGAAATTGATTCCATTGTCAAACTCGTGCGCGACATGCAGCGGGCCTTGGTGGAATGCGCCGCGCACCACGAACAGATCGTCATGCCTGGCTACACGCACCTTCAGCGCGCGCAGCCCGTCTTGTTCGCTCATCATCTGCTCGCTTACGTCGAGTTGCTGGCGCGTGATACAGTCCGGCTCGCGGACACGCGAAAGCGGCTCAATGTGCTCCCGCTCGGCTCCGGCGCGATCGCGGGCTCGACGATCATTGTGGATCGTTCCTTTGTCGCCAAAGAGCTTGGCTTCGACGCTGTCTCGCAAAACTCGATGGATGCTGTGAGTGATCGCGACTTCATGGCGGAGTTGCTCTTTGTCATCGCGCTCACCGGCGTCCATCTCTCGCGGCTCAGCGAAGACATCATCCTCTGGGCCAGCGCCGAGTTTGGTTTCATCACGCTGAGCGATGCGCACACCACCGGCTCCAGCCTGATGCCGCAGAAAAAGAATCCTGATGTCGCCGAACTCACGCGCGGAAAATCCGGCAGGCTCGTGGGAAATTTGATGTCCCTGCTCACTACGCTCAAGGGTCTGCCCATGACCTACAATCGCGATTTGCAAGAGGACAAGGAACCGCTCTTCGATTCTGTGGACACCATCAAACTGGCGCTCGAAGTTTTCGCCGAAATGATCCGCGGCCTGGATGTGAATGTCGCTAAGACGCAAGCCGCGGCGTCGGATCCGATGTTGCTCGCGACTGATCTGGCAGATTATCTCGTGAATCACGGCGTGCCGTTCCGTGAAGCGCATGAAGTGATCGGTAAGATCGTGGCCTATAGCGTGAAGTCGAAACGTGCACTCAATGAATTTAGCGTTGAAGACTATCGTAAATTCTCCAAAGCCTTCGGCAAGGATGTCGGTGCGGTTTTGAAGATCGATACCGCCCTTTCAAAACGGAAATCTGCCGGCGCTCCATCTCCCGCGAACGTCGCCGCCCGGCTCAAGCATTGGCGGAAGCAACTCTCTGTGGACTGATGCTGATGATTCCCGACTTCGAGCTCTGCGAGATCAAAGATCACGAAGGTTGGCGCAAGCTGCCCGGCAGGATCGTTTACGACGGCCCTTATGTGCAGGTCGAGGAATGCAGCTTCCTCACTCCCGCGCGTCCCGATGTCGCGACTCCCTGGACAGTCGC
>JAIOQF010000019.1 GCA_021413535.1 Verrucomicrobiota bacterium | reverse complement strand
CCTCGTTCAAGCTCTTCATGGTGTCGAGCGTGCTGCGCTGCAATCTGGCATCGATCCCCTTGGGGTTGGTAACGTCGAGAATCGGATCGCCCTGATTGCGCAAGCGGACACCGGTGTAACTGGTGGGGAGAAAGCCGCTCGACCAATTCGCGGTGCCACCGCTGACACCTGATCCGGTGCTCATGACGACAAAGGATGGCAAATTCTTCGTGTCACAACCAAGGCCGTAAGTGGCCCATGATCCGATGCAGGGCCGGCCTGGCTGGGAAAAACCCGTATTAAAAAATATCTGCGCGGGAGCGTGATTGAATTGATCGGTGTGGACGGAACGAATCAGAGCAATGTCATCAACCACTTTCGCCAAATGCGGCAAGGTTTCGCCAAGTTCCATGCCGCACTGGCCGTAACGGGCGAACTTGAATTGCGGTGCCATGACGTTGGCATCGGGCCGGATAAAAGCATAGCGCTGACCTCCGATGACGGAAGGCGGCAGCGGCTTACCGTCGTATTTCACCAACGACGGCTTGTAGTCAAAAAGTTCCAGATGCGAAGGCGCTCCCGCCATGAAGAGATGAATGACCGCCTTGGCCTTGCCGCCGAAATGAGAAGGCCGGGGCGCAAACGCATCACTGGCCATGACACGATTTCCCAAAAGTGTTGCCAGCCCCAGTTTGCCGCCTGCGGCTAAACGCTGCCGGGTTTGTGCCAGCAGTGCCAGCAATTTTGTTCGCTCGGTATCGCGTGGAAAACGCGTCAAGCAGCGGCGGAACAAATGTGTCAGGCGGACGTTGTCATCGGTCGGCAGTGCCATGGCCCGTTGAGCGAGCGCTTGGGCGGCTTCGACGAAGGCTTCGTCATTGAGCAGGGTGAGTGATTGCAGCGGGGTATTGGAAAGATCGCGTCGAGCCACGCAGGCCTCTCCGCTGGGAGCGTCAAAGGTATTGGCAGCAGCGAAGGGTGCGCTGCGTTTCGTAAAAGTATACAGCGCGCGTCGGTAGCGATCCTCGCCTTTACTGACATTCCATTGCGCGCCGCCGTAGGCCGCCTCCGTGACGCTGGCGGGCTGGGGTGGTCGAACAGGAGGGCCAAACATTTTCGGCGAAAGCAGACCACTGGCCTTAAGTGAAATGTCCCGCACCATTTCAGCTTCCACCCGGAAACGTGGTCCGCGCGCGAGCAGACGATTCTGCGGATCGAGCGCCAGCAACTCAGGAGTGACTTGAGATTGCTGACGATAAGTGGCGCTAAGCACCAACATGCGATGCAGTTTTTTCATGGACCATTTCTGTTTCTGCAGATCAAGCGCCAGCCAATCCAGCAGTTCCGGATGTGAAGGCAGTTCACCCTGAAAACCGAAATCGCCCAGCGTTCGCACCAGGCCGGTGCCGAAGATCGCAGCCCAAGCGCGATTCACCGTCACTCGGGCCGTGAGAGGATTTTCTGGAGCAACCAGCCACTGGGCGAAAGTCAGGCGATTGCGCGGCGTGTCCTTCGGCAGACTGGGAAGGAAGGCGGGGAATTCCGCCGTGACCAATTGCTCGGGCTGCATGTATTCACCGCGATGATGCAGATAAGTGGTTCGCGGTTGGTTAGCAGGGCGCTCGCGCATGACCAATGTTTCCTCGCCTCGCGGCGGAGTGCGCAATGCTTTGATTTTTTTTACAGTCTCGACGAGTTCCGGCGCGGCCATCAGAAAGGCAGAGCGAAGCTGCTGTTCCTGCGCGGCCTTGAGCGACGGCTGCAGCAGGAGCTTTTGCAATTCAGAGCTGAGGGCAAGCGCACCCACGCCGAAAGGTTTGCCGGTGAATGAAATTTTGAAATGAGCAAGAGATGCCGAATAATAACGGCCGGACTGAAACTTGATCACCATGTCTCCGCCTGGCCACGGCTTTTCAAACACCAGAACAGCGACGGAGCTTTGCCCGCCCTTCTCGCTGCCGCCCCAGCCTGATTGCAGATTCTCGTCGCCCATCAGCGCGGCCTTTCCCTCGGTGGCCAGGAACGAACTCACCTTCCATTTTTGCTCTCCGGCCATGATTGAGAAATCGCCGATGAAGAATTCACCGCGCGTCCCCTCGTAAAAAGTCATGCCGGGGCCATTGTCCGGCAGGCTCTCATGCGTCAGCGCATCGAGTTTGAGCGCGGTTAGTCCGGCGGGCAGATTGGCGTAACGCAACTCGTAATGATCTTCCTTCGTAAAATCCCCACTGGCGAGAATGCTCTCGTCCGGCAGCCAGACCAGCGTCGGTGAATTCGTTTTCATCTCGGCGGGTTTCGGTGCCGTCCAGAGCGCGGCCTTCTCACGGACATCCTTGAGCCAGGCCTGATAGGCTTCGCTCAATGGCGGAGTCACGACTTTCGATTTCGCAACGGCCTTGCCGACCGGCCAGAGATTCGGCAACGAGGCCTCGAGACGATCCGCCTCCGCCTCCTTCTGCTTGCGCTGCTCAGCCGTTTCACCGCCGGGCAGGTAATGATTAGGCTCGTCCGCGTTATCGAGGAAAGCCATGAGCTGATAATATTCCGTGTGCAGAATGGGATCGTATTTGTGCGTGTGACACTGCGCGCAACCGGTGGTCAGCCCCAGCCAGGTGGTGCCAGTCGTGGCCACACGATCCGTCATGGCATGAAAACGAAACTCCAGCGGATCAATGCCACCCTCTTCATTGAGCATGGTGTTGCGATGGAATCCCGTGGCCACCAGCTGGTCTTCAGTCGGTGAGGGCAGCATGTCGCCCGCCAGTTGTTCGATGGTAAACTGATCAAAGGGCATGTCCGCATTCAGCGCGCGCACCACCCAGTCCCGCCAGGGCCACATGGAACGCGGACGATCTTTCTCGTAGCCGTTGGTGTCCGCGTAACGCGCCAAATCCAGCCAGCGCCGCGCCCAGCGTTCGCCGTATTGCGGCGACGCCAGCAATCGATCCACCAAAGTCTCGTAGGCAGCAGGCGACGTGTCATTGATGAAGGCATCCGCTTCCTCCACTCTGGGAGGCAGTCCCGTCAGATCGAGAGAAACCCGTCTGATCAGCGTGGCGCGATCCGCTTCCGGAGATGGCTGCAGCCCTTCGGCTTCCAGCCGGGCGAGAATAAAACGATCAATTTCGTTGCGCGGCCACTCCTTATTTTTTCCTGCGGGAATCGGCGCTGCTTTCGGAGCCACGAAGGCCCAATGATCCTGATACAAAGCGCCGGCGGCCACCCACCTTTGCAAAATGTCTTGCTGCGCTGCGGTCAAAGGATGTTTTGCCGATGGCGGCGGCATCACTTCTTCCGGATCGGAACTCAAAGCCCGCTTGATGGCCTCGCTCCCATCCGGCTTGCCAGGCACGATCGCCACCGCACCCGACTTGGCGGGCTTCGTGGCCTGCTCCCGAACATCCAGCCGCAGCTTGGCCTTGCGCGCGCCTTCATCCTGCCCGTGGCACTTGAAACAATAAGAAGAAAGAATCGGCCGCACATCGCGCGCATAATCAGGCGCCTCGACCGCCAATGACGCGACGGACATCATCAGCCAGGAAAATCCGAGGCAGAAAAAGATGGCTGGTGATTTTACGATGAACATGGCTCTAAAATATTACTCCTCCGAATCGAGCGCAATCAGCCAGGAAAGCGGATTGAAGTTACGGATGAAATACAGATTTGGGGCTTAAAATTTAACTCTTGCAGGAGCGTTAGTCGGATACGCTTTTTCATCCAGATTCTTATCATGCGCCACCTGAATCCCGCACAATATTTTACTGGCTGGAATCGTTTCATTCCATTACTGCAGACTCCCTGCGCCATTTCAACCACCATGAAATCTCGATCCATCTTCGCTCTCTGCCTTTTCCTCTGTTTGCCGCTCTGGGCCGCCGAGAGAAAACTCGACATCCAGGACGGCGACCGCGTCCTGCTCATTGGTGACACCTTGATCGAACGGGAAAATAACTATGGCTCCATCGAGTCACGCATGAGGCAGGAGTTCCCTGGGCGAAACTTTGCCGTGCGCAATCTCGGCTACAGCGGGGACAGTCCGCTGGGAGCATCGCGCGCCAGCTTCGATCCGGTGGACAAGGGCATGGATAGCCTGAAGGAACAGCTCGCAGTGGTGAAACCCACCGTGGCCATTCTCGGCTATGGCATGGCGGCGAGCCTCGATGAACTGACTTACCGCAAGAACGATCCCGTGCTCAATCCCGATCCAGCGCGCTATGGCTTGGATCACAGTTCTGAAAAATTCCGCCGCGATCTGCTCAAGTTAATGGAGCTGATCACTCAGGCCAGTCCCGATGGAAAAGTGCGTTTCGTTTTTCTCGGCCCCATCCGGCATGAAGATTTGCGAGCCGCCCGCCCCGGCTTGCCAGACCCTGCGGAGCACAATGCGCTGCTCGCCGAATATGAAAAAGTCATCGAGCAGCTCGCCGCCGAAAAGCAGTCACCTTTTATTCGCGGCGAGTGGCAGAAGTCTGCGGGCATCGATCTCGCACAAGGCACTGACAACGGCATCCATCTGACTCCACGCGGCTACCGCGCACTCAGTGCGAGCATGGCCGCGCAGCTCGGATGGAAGAGCGATGCCGCAAAATGGGACGTTGAGACACCGGAACAGCGCACGTTGCGCGAAGCCATCCTGCGCAAGAATTCGTTGTTCTTCCATCGCAGCCGTCCCGCGAATTACACTTACATCTTCGGCTTCCGCAAACACGAACAGGGCCGCAACGCTGTCGAGATTCCCAAGTTCGATCCGCTGGTGGACAAGGCTGAAGCCAATGTCATCGGCATCTCGGCAGGCAAACCCAGCACGCTCGCGCCGGAGCAACCCAGCACGAATAAACTTACCGTGCTGACTCCCCTGCCCCACCCTGAGTTCACCTTGGATGCGGGCCTTCAGATGACGCTCTTCGCGGAAAATCCGCTGCTGGAAAAGCCCGTCAATATGAACTGGGATACATCGGGTCGCTTGTGGATCGCAACATCGAATACTTATCCGCAGGTCAATCCCGACGATCTCGGCGCGCTGATGGAAGGCAACTCCGCGAAGTTCGGTCCCTCCACCGGAAACGACCGCATCCTGCTCCTGGAAGACACTAATCACGATGGTGTGGCGGATGTCTCGCGCATCA
>JAIOQF010000259.1 GCA_021413535.1 Verrucomicrobiota bacterium | reverse complement strand
TGACGGTCGTAGCGCCGGTGTAAGTGCTGGAACCCGTGAGCGTCTGGGTGCCCGGGCCCATTTTGGTGAGGGTCATTGCACCGGAGCCGTTGGTAATGACGCCTCCGTAGGATGCTGAAACACCGGATTGCGGATTCAGGTAGAGCGCGGTTACAGTAGTGTAGCTGGTGGTGATCGCCGTCGCCAAGTTCACACTGCCGGCGAGGCCGCCTAAAACCGGGGCGGAGATGGTGGCGGTGCCCGTCGGGGTCACGTCGAGGCCGACGCCGGCGGTCGAGCCGGTGGTGTCGTAAACGCTTTTCTGGAGGCCGAACATAGCTCCCAACGTATATGCTGCCCCGGCTACGTTATAGCTAGTTAGCTTGATCTTGCCGTTGTTGATGGTCGTTGTGCCAGTGAACTGGCTCAAGGTCCCAACGCCTTGATTGCTGGCGTTTACGAGAGAGGGATCGAGGGTGAGCACGCCGGCACCAACTTTGGAGAGGTTGCCGCTGCCAGTAATCGGGCCGGTGAGGGTCAGGGCCGTAGTCACATCGAAAGCCCCCGTGCCGCCGGTAGCGAGAGCGAAGCCCTTGTCGCTGCTGCCAGAGGCGGCGGTGTATTGCAGGGTTCCGGTATTGCCGCCGCTGGAGCCGAGGATGACGGGCAGGGAGATGCTGCTATTGCCGAGCGTGCCGTTGCCGCCGTTGTTGTTGATGGAAGCGATGGAGAGCGTGCCTCTCGCCACGGTGAACTGGCCCGTGAAGGAGTTGGCACCGGAGAGGGTGGTGAGGCCTGCGCCGCTGCTGTTGACCGTGAGGGCGACCTTGCCGCCAGCACCGCCATTGCCGATGATGCCAGCGAGCGTGATGCCGCCCGTATTGCTCGTGCCAACGGTGATGGTCTGGGTGCCGGTGGTGGCCGCGCCGGTGATGGTGGCAGTGCTATTAAAGGTCTGGAGCGCGGTGCCACTGTTGGAGATGGCAATCGCGGTGGCCGCACTGTTGAGGATGATCGGGGTGCCGATGATGTTCGCCGAACCCGTGGCGTTGGTGAAGAAAAAGCCGGATCCAGCCGTGGCGCTGCCGATATTGATGGCCGTTCCGCCGCTGAGGGTGATGGCACCTGAATTATCATCAAATGTGATGCTGTGCGCCGCCTGAGTGCCGCTGATGGTCACGGTGCCAGCGGTAGCGACATTGGTTCCAGCAGAAAAGAAGAGGTCATCAGTGTTGTTTGTGGTGACGGCGGCTGTGGCTGTGGCACCCGTAGGATCCGTGCTCCAAATCGACGCACCACCGGAACTCCATGTGCCCGTGGCCGTAAAGGCGGTTGCGGTGACTCCGTTGGTATCCCAGTAGTAAGTAGCGGCCTGCAAGCCAACCGGAGCCGTGCCGAGGGGGACGAGGAAGGCGACGATGAGAGCAATCGTGCGCATGAAGGGGCTGAGGCGGGGTTCGTTATTCATGAGGGAGTAGTGATATGGGCGGACTGCTTATGAAGATGGGGAGACGCGGAGACTATGAGATAGGGAGACTAATTGGGAGATGGAAGATTGCAGATCGGAGATGGTCTGGAGCAGGAACTGGGAAGAGCTTTAGCGGTTAGGTCAGAAAATCTGCGGATGAAGAAGTGATATGGGACAAGTGAAAAGTGAAAAGTGAAAACGGGCGGCTGGGATATTGGGTAAACTGAACGAAAAATTATATGCGAAACATTCCATAAGCTGCGCTTATGAAACAAATTCGGGGTATTAATGAATGTTTTTTAGGGAATTATCGCGAGATTAGCACACATTTTTACCGAAGATTGATGCTGAGGACAAGGATTTATTTGGGGGAAATTTGCAATTACTTGGGAGTTACCCAGGAAGGGTTAAGGAAGGCACAAGGCAGATAGAATGCAAGAGTCTGATGATTAGAGGTTTAAAGCCTTTTATCATTCGCTGATTTCGCTAATGGTCGCCGATTCAGAAGAAGAGTTTTGACAGTTTCGAAGCCGCAAAGCGAGTTGACGGGAATTGGAGGATCGGATCGGATGAAGCAGCAGTGGTGGCGGATGTCCCATACGCCTTCCGGTAGCAGGTCTACGAAAGTGGCTCAGGCGACACTCCGCATGAATGCTGCCTTTTGCAGCAGCAAGGCTGCGAGCCGATATGAAGCGGGGCTGAAAAGCCCCACCTCCTTTGCTGATGGGGACTGAAGTCCGCGCTCCTCTCCTTTTACCGCCAATCCCACAGGCTAAATTAACAGAACTTATGAATGGTCTTATTTTAATAAACGTGACTAACTTTCGCAATTTTTTTACAGCCAAGTCGACTGCAATCATGTCTAATGGAGCTACCGCTCGGCACGATTTTGTTTTCAGGAACTCTCAACGATGCTGTCGTCATGCTCCCGATTCCTCCTCATGCACACGCCGAAGCGGACGGGCGGTTCAACGTGATGCTGGCGATGTTTGCCTTTGATACGCCGCAGCATCATCGCAGTTCCATTCTCTGCCGCGTGCTCGATGGCCGTGAACTGGATCAAGTCTGCCCAATGGATGAGGCGATTGTTTCCGCCGAGGAAAGCATCCGCTACCGCAGCGTGCGCGATCCTCGCCAGCGCGCCCTGGCCTTCCGCACTCGCGCAGAGTTGCGCCGCATGTTGGGCCGGGAGATCGGCTTGTCACCCCAGTTTGTTCCCATCGAATGCGACGGACACGGCAAGCCACGCTGCCTCCACCCTCGCGCCGCCGGACTGGACTTCAGCGTGACTCATGCGGACGACTGCGCGATCATCGCCCTGGGCGAAGCTGATGGAATCGGGGTGGATGCGGAGATGCTGGTCACGGAAGAACCTTCTGATGAATTGCTCGAGATTGTTTTCAACGATGATGAACTTGAACAATGGCGTGCCGTTCCAGCGGAGCAGCGCCGTCGCGCGTTTACGGAGGCTTGGACGATCAAGGAGGCGACACTCAAAGCCGTGGGCAGCGGGATCGACGGTTCACCGCACGATCTTATGGTGCGTTTTACCGCCGCGGGGCACGCCGAACCCGTCTTCAAAAAATCAAACTGGTTCTGCGAGCGGGTGAACTTCTGTCCCTGCTACGCTGCGTGTTGTGTCGTGATCCTTCCCACTTGGGAAAATCCACGGCACGTGCTGGCGGCGTGATGGGTTCAGTTACTTTTTCTTGGGAAGTCCCTGACCCGGTTTGGGATCGAGGTTCGCCTTGAGATCATCTTCAGTCACGGATGACTTCACGCCATCTGCCGGCACTTCACCCTTGGCGCTCCACACGATGGCGTTGAGCACCAGCTTGCGCTGGTCGTTCTGGCCCCAGCCCATGTGAAAATGACCACCGGTAAAACCAAAACCGCGTCCGCCGTCATCGCGCTGCACGGCCCAGGCGGTATGCTGCGGCACTTTATTCTTCACCTCTTCCCGAACCGTGGGGTTGCCCTCGTGCGGACCATCCTTGCGGCTCATCGTGCTGTCTGGAGCGATGGCAGTGAGAATGGGAGTCACGCCTTTCATGCCCTCGCGGAAACGCATGTGAAAATACCATTCATCAGTTGTGGAGAAGGGCTTCACGCCATTGCTGATCGGATGCTGCGGCAACTCTTTGAAATCCGCCTCCCAATGCGGGTTCACACTCCAGTTCGGCTCGAAATAACCGCCAAGCCAGTCGACAAACTCAGGTCCGCCCGGCGTAACCGGCGTCTCCACGGCATAGTGCAGGCAGACAAATCCGGCGCCGCGTTTCATCTCCTTGCCGAGTTGCGCAAGATGATCGTCCTGCAAAGCCGGATGTCCCGGACCACCGTCGGCATACATCACGATCGTGTCCGCCTTCGCCAAATCCTCAGCCGACGGCCACTCGGCATTCAGATAAAATTTAACTTCCAGCGGCAGACCACTTTCCTTGAGGCATTTACCCAGCAACTGCACACCTGCATTGTGTTCGTGCTGCGCGGGACCATGCGATGGCTTGCCTGCGAGAAAGAGAATGTTCTTGGTGTCAGCGGCTGGCAGCGCGGACAAGCCGAAAGCGAATCCAACGGCAACAAGGTTCTGAATGAGACGAATTTTCATAGGTTGGGGAGAATAGCGCAGTCTGTAAATCCCGCCATTTCAATTTCAGCAACGTGAGGCCTTGCTGGATTTCTGACAGACGGGACACCAGCAAGCAGTTCGGCCCCGGAGTGTTTCGTAGACCAGCTTCGTGCCGCAGCGCGGACAGTCATGACCGCGCGCCCAGCGATATTTGAAAAGCCAGCTTCTCGGTGGATCACTCCAGTCCACGCCGATGGTTTTCAAGGCCACAGCGCAAACCTTCCGCACCGTGCGCCACAGTTTGCGAACTTGTATATCTACCAGCGATCTAGCGACTGTGTGCGGCGGCAGCTTCATCTGCCACATGATCTCGTCCGCCATCCAGTTGCCCACTCCGGGAAAATACCGCTGATCGAGTAACAGTGCTTTCAAAGGCTGCCGCGTGTGTCGCCGCAAAATCTCCCTGACTCGCTCTGGAGTGAAGTCGTCGTCCATCGGCTGCGGCGGCAGTGCCCGCCACCACGCAGGCGGCGTTTTACCTTGGCAAAATCTCAGTGCACCGAACTGCCGGGGATCAGTGAACACCAGCGCCAGTGATTTAGTGTGCAACACCAGATGATCGTGTTTCCCCGGTTCATGGGGCTCTGCTTTTGCAGTGAGTTCACCCGTCATGCCAAGATGAACCGCGAGCCAGCAACCACCGCTGAATTCAAAAAGCATCTGCTTGCCGTGGGTGCGTGAGGTTTTGAGCTTGGCGCCTGCGAGGCCCATCTTCAACGCTGCAACATCACATCCTCGAAAGACGCGCGATTTTTTATTCGCATGAACCACTGTCACAGCGCGCCCCATGCCTGCATCCCAGCGCCGCGAAAAATATAGAACCTCGGCAAGTTCCGGCATCGTCGTTCAGCGAACCGGCGCGTCCGGTGCGGGATGAAGATCGCCCGCTGCGCCTTGGGGCCAAACTGCACCCTGCTTGACCCACGCGATAAGGATGCGTTTCTCGTCGCTCGTCAGTCGATTACCGACCGGCGGCATCGTCTGCGCGTGATTCATCGTGCCGTTGACGATCAAGAGACTTTGTTCGGGATGACCGGGAACGATGCGCGATGGCACAGCGAAGGCCAGTTTGCGATTTTCCAAACTGAAAAATGGAAGCGTTTTGCGGTTGTGGCAGATGACGCATTTTGCTTCCAGCACTGGTTTCACGTGTGTTACGAAATCAATTCTGTGGTGCGAGCTTTTAATTGCGGCCCGGCTCAAAACTTCAACATTTTCCGGCGCGGTTTGAGGTCCGGACGGAGTTTTGCAAGACGTGAGCCATGCAACCAGCGATGCGGAGCACAGAATTAACGCAAGCCTGTGGTTCATGCTGTTGTGTATCGGAGGAAGATCATGGCGTCAAGCGAAGGCGCCAGGCCATCGGTTTAATCCAAATGCGGAGCTGATAATGAATAGTCAATAGCCAATAGCCTGATACTGAGCTGGGTGAACGGGACGAGATCTGTCACCTTTCGGGTGAGTGCTTGTTGGGCGCGCATGTGCATGATTTTCAGGCTATGGACTATCAGCTATCAGCCATCGACTTTCCTTTTTAGGTTTAATAAACATACCCTGCCGCGACGCTCATAAACTCCTCGACACTCTTCCTCGCCCAAGCTTCATCCCTGCCCAACTCCCGCGCCATGATCTCCGCGACTGCAGGCGCAGCTTCCATCGCGGCTTTGGCATCGAGGAACAAAGCGCGCGTCCGGCGCGCGAGCACATCTTCGACCGTGCGCGCCATTTCATGACGAACATGCCAGACGACTTCAGCCTTCTGATATTCCAGTCGCGGATGAATCCGCTCCGCGAGCGCTGCTGACTCGCGCGCGATTTCCGCCACGCCGGCAGCATCGGTGCCATAGACATTCCATGACGCCGACAATGCCGAAACTTCCATTGCGCCGTGAAGCCTGAGCGATTCCGTCCCGCACAGATGTTTCTCGATGCCCGCAATCTCTTCCGCGCGATTCACCACATCCTCGGCCATTTTGCGATAGGTCGTCCACTTGCCACCCGTGATTGTAAGGAGGCTGCTGTCTGAAATCAAGATGGTGTGGTCGCGCGAAAGCACGGCCGTGTTTTTTGCATCACCACGTTTTACCAACGGACGCAGTCCCGCGTAAATGCTCAGCACATCACTCGGTTGTGGATCGCGCGTCAGGTAGCGCGCCGCATGTTGCATAAGAAACTCCCGCTCCTCCGGCAGGGCGCGAGGTTCCATGCTGACATCGTCGCACGGCGTGTCCGTCGTGCCCACAACTACGCGCCCATGCCACGGCACAGCAAAAAGCACCCGGCCATCTTCCGTTTTCGGAATCATGATTGCCGAATTCCCCGGCAGGAACTCACGCGGGAGCACGATGTGCACGCCCTGACTGGCAGCGACAACACCCTTTGCCTGAGCTTCGTCCATCTGGCGCAAGGCATCCACGAAGACACCCGTGGCGTTGATGACACAGCGAGCTCGTATTTCAAATTCCGCGCCGCTTTCCCCGTCACGCACGAGCGCGCCGCAAATTTTATCGTGTTCTTTGATCAAACCGGCGCACTCCACATAGTTCAGCACCACGGCACCGTGATCAATTGCGCTCTGAGCAAGCGTCACCGCCAGCCGCGCATCATCAAACTGCCCGTCATGATAAATGACTCCGCCAGTGAGATGCTCTTGCTCGATGGTCGGGATCTGCCACACCGTTTCTTCGCGCGACAACCAGCGTGAAGGAGCGAGACCCAATTCTCCCGCAAGCTGGTCGTAAGCCTTCATGCCTATGCCGTAGAAGGGACCCTCCCACCAATGATAGTTCGGGATCACAAAAGGCAGTGAATGAACCAAATGCGGCGCGTTACGATGGAGACGTCCGCGCTCGCGCAGGGCTTCCATCACCAGCGAAATGTTTCCCTGCTTCAAGTAGCGCACACCACCGTGGACGAGCTTGGTGCTGCGACTGGAAGTTCCCTTGGCAAAATCAGCTCGCTCGATTAACGCCACCTTGTGGCCTCGCGTTGCCGCATCAACCGCCGCACCAAGACCGGTTGCTCCGCCACCGACGATAAGCACGTCCCAAGTCTCGTCGCGCGAACGAATCTGATCGAGTCCGCTATCGCGTTGCATGATGTCAGCAAGGGAGCGCGGACATTCCGATCAGCAACAAACTTCTCCAGTCATTCGCGAAGCGTGCAAATAAAAAGCCACCGGCCCTCAGAGGAGCCGGTGGCGGGAATTATATATTTTGACCGGGGACTTAATTGCGCCGGGCGTCCTGATAGCCCTGGTTGTAGGCATTCTGCTGCGCATTCTGGTTCTCAATATTTGTGATGCGCTGATTTTGGTTGCCGATCATACCGCCTGCGGCGGCGCCGACTCCGCCGCCGATCAAGGCACCTGCGGTGGTATTGCCGGTCTGATGACCAATGATGCCGCCCACCAAGGCTCCGGTGCCGGCGCCAGTGAGGGCTCCGCTGGTGGTGTCACAACTCACGCTCAGAAACGAGACCGCTCCGAGCACCGACATAATGATAATCTTGCGCATGGTTTTATGGGGTTTGGATTTACTTGAATAGTTTGACTGAGATGAGCGCGATTCATTCAACGCCTTTTTTAATAAACGCATGGCTCACAGCACGTCCAATTTTAATCAGTCAAATATTTGTCCTTCGTTGCGTCACATTCTCACTGTCACCGACAAGCAGGCGGCGCACCCGGCGCCGTCTCAATCAAGAAGCTGCGACCGGGTGAAAGCAGAGTAGACCTTCACGCCACGGGCTTCAATGTTCGCCCGGCCGCCTTCCTCGCGATCAAGCAAGATCAGAGCGAAGGCTACCTTCCCACCCTCGGCCTCGATCTGATCAATGGCCTTGAGTGTGGAACCGCCCGTGGTGATCACGTCGTCCACCACTGCAATCACATCGCCGCTCTTGAAGTTGCCCTCGACGAGTTTTTTTCTTCCGTGCTGCTTGGCTTCTTTCCGCACGCTGAATGCATGGACGGGATGGGCGGGATCGGCCTGATACGAAGCGACCGCAACCGAAAGCGCCACCGGATCCGCGCCCATCGTCAGACCGCCGACAGCCGCGACTTTCACGCCGAGCTGCCGCTCCGCCTCGCGCAAAACCGGCAGCAGCACCTGACCCACCAGCGCGCCGCCTTGGGCATCGAGCGTGGTCAGACGGCAGTCAACGTAGAGGTCACTCTTCGCGCCGGAGGCCAGCGTGAAATCACCGCGCATGACGGATTTTTTCAAAAGCAGATCGCGCAGGGCGGAACGGTTGGATTCGGAAGTCATGGTATAAAGGATAAGAGGCTGATGCTGCCGCTGCACGGATGAAAAAACAAATGACAAATCCACTTCTCTCAAGGCGTGGCAGACCGCGTCTCGCGGAATGGTTTGCCCGCCTGATATAGCGCGCGGACTTTTCCAATGGCATCAGTCATGGCACGGTTGCTCTGAACGGTAGCCAGAGTCAAAACGCGCGCCGCTGCTTCATCAGCTTCGGAAAAGCGGCCGCACTCGGCATAGGCGGCGGACAATGTATAAAGAACCATCGGATGATTGCCGCCGGTCACCTGGTTCGCTTGTTGCGCCAG
>JAIOQF010000258.1 GCA_021413535.1 Verrucomicrobiota bacterium | reverse complement strand
GCGGCGTCACTTGAATCGGCAGCCCGGACAAGCGCCAGTATTTGGCGATGACATCGTTCACCGCCTGCGTCGACATGCGCTTCCCCACCTTGCTGCGAAAGAGCGGACCGTGATGCACGCCGAGCTTGCTCTGGTAACGCTGCATCGCCCGCAGCGCCGGTCCGCCGATGGGACAGACCCGCTGCTTGCGACCCTTTCCGAAAACACGCATAGTCTCGCTGTAAACGTCCACATCTTCCACGTTCAGTTCCGTGAGCTCGCTGAGACGGATGCCTGTCGAATAAAATAGTTCCAGAATCGCCGTGTCGCGTTCACCCGCCCACACGGGCGCCTGTTTTTCCTTTGGTGCCGTCATCGGCAAGGCCAGCATCTGCTCCACCTGGGTCAGTGTGAGCACCACGGGAAGTTTTTTTTCGGGCTTCGGAAGCTGCACATCCAGCAGCGGATTTACCGTCCATCCCCGGCGCCGGGTAAGGTATTTATAAAAGGAACGGAACGCCGCGAAATGCAGCCGGATCGTGGCCCGACCCAGACCGGACTTCATCTGCTCGAAGAGATACTTCCGGAAATCATCCGCCGTCAGCGCCTCCCACGAAGTAAATCCCCGATGCTTCGTGCGCAAAGTATCCATCGCATGCCGATAGTTCTCCAAGGTCCGTGGTGAGGCACTGCGCTCCACTTCCATGAATTCGAGGAAGTCGCTATCCTCGTTCTTGGTTCTTGGTTTTTGGTTTTTCACGAATGGGTATATGGGCTTTCTACGGGCATTAAATTCGGAATGCGGAACTCGAAATTCGGAATAAATACTGTGAGCACTGGCGCAACGCCGTCTCCGCTCACATCATAGTTCCGCACTCCGCACTCCGCACTCCGAATTCTCATGCTCACCAAACGAATCATCCCTTGTCTCGATGTCCACGCCGGCCGCGTGGTCAAGGGAACAAAATTTCTTCAGCTTCGCGATGCAGGCGATCCCGTCGAGTGCGCCGTGGCTTACAACGACCAGGGCGCGGACGAACTGGTGTTCCTCGACATCACCGCGTCATCCGACGAACGCCGCACGATGGTCGATGTCGTGTCCCGCACGGCAGAACGCTGTTTCATGCCCCTGACCGTGGGCGGGGGCATCCGGACAGTGAGCGACATGCGCGAGATGTTGCTCGCAGGCGCGGACAAGGTGAGCGTCAACACCGCAGCCGTGTTCAATCCCGGAGTGATCGATGAAGCCGCCAGCGCCTTCGGCTGCCAGTGTCTCGTCGTGGCCATCGATGCCAAGAAAAACCAGCGCGGCTCCTGGACTGTCTACACGCACGGCGGTCGCAATCCGGCACTGCGCGATGGCAAGGAACTCGACGCCATCAAATGGGCCGCAGAAGTTTGCCGTCGTGGCGCCGGTGAAGTTCTTCTCACCAGCATGGATGCCGACGGCACCAAGGCCGGCTACGACATCGACTTGAACCGGACCGTGAGTGAAGCCGTGACAATTCCGGTCATCGCCAGCGGCGGTGCGGGCAGTCTCAATCACATGGTTCATGTCTTGAACGAAGGCAAAGCCGACGCCGTGCTCGCCGCGAGCATTTTCCATTTCGGCGAGTTCACCGTGCGCGATGTGAAGGAACATTTGCGAACACACGGAATCGCCGTCCGGCTCTAAGCGCTCATGACCAGCTCGTGCCGACACCCACAAAAGCAAATTCCTAACTATCACTATGAAAGCTCAAGCCTTCTCCATTATTCTTCTTTGCTTTGCATTGAAGACGGCCCTTCACTCAAATCCAGTTCAGTCAGTTCAAAGCAAGGATTTGGGCACAACCATTCAAGTAATGGGTGTTCTAAATTGTCCCCTGGGCACCGTTATTTCAATCGAAGGAGAATATATATCCGCAACGCCGCATGAAACGAAAACCGAGGCCACCTCGTTTGCAATTCGCGTCACCAAGGTCAATGGCAAGCCGCTCGAAACACCACCGATTATTGGATTAATTGCAGCAAACGCGAACAAAGTTCAACTGCCCAAGCCGGGTGAAAAGTGTAACTATCGGGGCTATGAATCGGGCAGCTTCATTGGTCTGCCGCCAGATGTGTCTAAAGATACTGGCATTAAAGCGTCAGCCGAGCCCTGGCATTTTTCGACCATGTTTTGCATTCTCGATTGAACGCATTGCCATTATTTTTCACAGACCGCGCCCATCAAGCATCTGCCTTCGCCTCTTCCGGAACTGCATTAAGCGACAGCCTCATCCCCTTGGGTTCCCGGCCTGCCCGTTCGCAGAAGTCCGCATAAGTGATGACTTCAAAAGTCCGATCCAAATGCTCGACAACCGCTGTCATCGACTCCACCCAGTCTCCAGAGTTGAGATAGTGCACATCACCGACCCGCCGATTCGCAGGCGTGTGGATGTGGCCGCAGATAATTCCGTTGCAACCGCGGTGATGGGCAAGCTCCTGAAGCTGCTCCTCATATTTCCCGACAAAACTAACCGCACCCTTGACCTTGGATTTGACCCACTTGGCGAATGAGAAGGCATCTTTGCCGCGCCAGTGACGGTAGTTGTTGTAGAGGCGATTGATCTTCAGCAAGGTCTCGTAGCCAACCGCTCCCAGGTGCGCCATCCACTTGTGATTGGTGGTGACATGATCGAAGCCGTCGCCGTGCACCACGAGATATTTTCCGTGGGGCGACTCATGAATGTGCTCCTCGCAGATCCGGAGGTTGTCGAACGCAATGGGCAAAAAGCGGGCCAGCACGTCGTCATGATTACCTCGGGTGTAGATCACTTCCGTGTTCTCCCGTTCCATCTTGCGAAGGACGGTGCGGATGAAATGGGTGTGAGCCTTGGTCCACTGACCGTTGCGGCTCAGCGCCCAGGCGTCGATGATATCGCCGTTCATCACCAGTTTCTCACACAGCGAATGGCGCAGAAAATGTCCGACCTGCGCAGCCTTGCATTCCGGCGCGCCCAGATGGACATCGGAGATGAAGATGGTCTTGAAGCGGAGTTTTCTTTTCATGAGAGGGCATCCTGTCCGCCCCATATTAACGAATCATGCCACATGCACGGCACCAAGCCACCCTGGGCAAGTTACAATTCCGACACAGGCCCGCCGCACCACGGATCAGCACTCCTTGTTTTCCCCGCTGAAACTGCTCCGACCACGCCCTGCGCACCCGAAAATAAAAACAGCTTGACCCCCACCCCACCCAGCCTAGTTTACCCGCCCATTTCTCCACCACGAAGCCATGACGGTTTCGTAAACCAGATTTTTTATGAAAGACGGCATCCATCCTGAATCCCACGAAACCTCGATCACCTGCACTTGCGGAGCGGTCTATCCAACGCGCTCCACGGTCAAGAGCCTGCGCATCGGCATTTGTGCCGCCTGCCATCCGTTCTTTACCGGCGAACAGCGCTTCGTAGACACCGCCGGTCGCGTGGACAAGTTCTCCCAGCGCTACGGCTCCACCTCCGCCACCCGCCGGGCCAAGACCAAAGCTCCAGTGGTCGAAGAAGCCACCGTTTAGCGGACTCATCTCTGACTTTCAACAAAACGGCGACCGCGCTCCATGCGCGGCGCCGTTTTTTTTATTTTCCAATCTGCCATCTCCTAAATGGATTACTCCTCCATCATCGCCAAGAAAAAGAACCGTCTCGCCGAGCTGGAATCGCTCATGGGGCAGCAAGACTTCTTTGATGACAACCGCAAGGCCAGTGAAATGCTGCGGGAACACCGCCAGCTCGATACCCTGACCAAATCATGGGATGAATTCGAGCGAACCCGGCAGCAGATCTCCGACAATCAGGAACTCGCGAAATCTGGCGACGCCGAACTCGCCGCTCTGGCAAACGAGGAACTGCCTGCGCTACATAAGCGTCTCGAGGAGCTCGAGGCCTCGGTGCAGCTCGCCATCCTCCCAGCCGACCCGCTCGAAGGCCGCGACGTGATCATGGAAATCCGCGCCGGCACCGGCGGTGACGAAGCTGCGCTTTTTGCTGGAGATTTATTCCGCATGTATACGCGCTATGCCGAAGCTCGCGGATGGAAAACGGAGATGCTCGAGTCCAGCCCCTCCGATACGGGCGGATTCAGGGAAATTGTCTTCAAAGTCAGCGGCGCCGATGTCTTCAGCACCTTGAAATATGAGAGCGGCGTTCATCGCGTCCAACGCGTGCCCGTCACCGAAGCCCAGGGTCGCATTCACACCTCCGCCGCCACCGTCGCCGCGCTGCCGGAAGCCGAAGAAGTCGATCTGGAACTGAACATGGATGAAATACGCATCGAAGTCTGCCGCGCCAGCGGTCACGGCGGCCAGGGCGTGAACACCACCGACTCCGCCGTGCAAGTCATGCACATGCCCACCGGCATGATCGTTCGCTGCCAGGACGGCCGCAGCCAGCTCAAGAACAAAGAAAAAGCCCTCACCATCCTGCGCTCGCGCATGCTCGTGAAAAAACAGCAGGAGGAGGCCGAGAAATATTCCGCGCACCGCAAGAGCCTCATCGGCAGCGGCGGTCGTGAAGAAAAGATCCGCACCTACAACTTCCCGCAGAACCGAATCACCGATCACCGCATCGAAGTCACGCTCTACAACCTCGATCAGTTCATCGAGGGCCGGCTCCAGGATTTGGTGGATAAGCTTAAAGCCAGCGAAATCCACGACCGCCTAGCTGAGGCGGGGCTGGAGTGATGCTAGGATTGATTATCGTTATTCAAGCCCAGTCCCGACACTCTCAGACATCGGCACGTCTACCTTAGATCATATTAAAATTTCGCAGCCGCATCTCGTAAGAGTGCGGGGGAAATTCGCCTAGTTTAAAAACTTCCTATCTTCCCGCGTTCTTACGAACGCGGCTACGTCTCACTTGTTCCGCCGACGGCGCAGGAACAGCGCAGCTAGACCGAAGAACAGCAGCATCATGCGGCCAGGCTCGGGAATGACCACCACCACGCCGAAGCTGCTGAACGCCGTCGTGTCCCAGCTGTAGCCAGCCGCAAGGCTCGGCAGCACCAGATCCGTCGCATTCGCTCCGAATGTTCCACCGATGACTCCCGGATCTTGGAACCCTACGCTCGTCCAATCAAACAGCTTGAAGATGCTGCCATAGGTGTAGGTGCTCCCTGCCACCAGCCCGCCATCTGTCGCAAAGACCGTCGGGTAGTTGCTGCTGCCCGACGAGTCCATCGTCAGCGTGCCGCCAATCTTGATGGTGTCGTAGTCGAAGTCCGTGCCCAAAGTCGTGATGCTCGCACTGCCCCAGAAGGTGTCATACACGCCGGAACTCGCGATGTTGGTCGAGCCTCCCGTCGTGAGGTAATCAAGCGCGCTGCCGAGATACCAGTTGAAGCTGGGATCCACTTTGAAGCTCTC